>JAPULP010000001.1 GCA_027294815.1 Gemmatimonadota bacterium
CGACCGTGTTGCCCAGCGCGTCCAGCATAGCAACGGTAACCGTGGCATCGCAGTTGGTGCCGTTGGTGATCGTTCGTGTTGCCGAACCGGAGCTCATCGTTGCGCCAACTACCTCCGAGCCGTCGGGCGTCACAAACCGGAGCGTATCTCGCAGGTCGCCGGGTGCGTTCAAGCCTGGTGACGGAAAACCCACACTCGTTGCAATCGCTGCTGACGTCAACACATCGTCAAAGTTGAATTGAACGTTTTCCTCTTGCACAAGGAGGCTCAATAACCCGTCAGGTGTGCTGACGGTATCAGCGTTGTCCAGGAACTCGTTGACCAGGAAGGTGTCGGCGACCAGGGGCACCACATAGCTGATCGTGTCCGCCGGGGCCCGGCCCAGCTGTTCCCGGGCGGCCGTAATGCTGTCCGGCTCGCATCCGAGGATTGCCCCTCCGATGACCGCCGCGCCCAGCAACGGATTCAGTATCCTTCGCTTCATAGGAGCTTCCAATGCTTTCGGTGAGTCCGTGTTCGCGCCAACACGCTTGACGCGATCCTTGGGGTCAGGCCGCTAGATCCAACTGCCACAGCCACTTACAGCCCCGAGAACGCAGCAAGTTTCGGTATTCCCGGCTGGGAGTCAAGTGCCCACATCACAATTTTTCTGGTTTCGGGGGGTTGGAACGGCCGAGACCGCGCCGAGAGCTGGCGTCGGGAGGGGACGGCAGCTCTCAAATGAGAGGCTACCGTTCGCCCATGAACGGATAGCGGTAATCCGTCGGCGAGACGGACAGTTCCTTGATGGTCCGGGCAGAGACCCATCGAACGAGGTTCAACATGGACCCCGCTTTGTCGTTTGTGCCGCTGGCTCGCCCGCCACCGAACGGCTGCTGGCCCACCACAGCCCCGGTGGGCTTGTCGTTGACATAGAAGTTGCCCGCAGAATGTCTCAACGCCTGATTGGCTTGACGCACGGCGGCCCGATCGTTGGCGAACACGGCTCCGGTGAGCGCGTAGGGTGAGGTGGCGTCGAGCACCTCGAGCGTGTCCTCCCACTTCTTGTCATCGTAAACGTACACCGTCACCACAGGGCCGAATATCTCCTCGCACATGGTGCGGAAATCGGGAGTGTTCGCCTGGATGACCGTCGGCTTGATGTAGTAACCCTCCGAGTCGTCTGCGTCTCCCCCAACGATGATTTGGGCGTTTCCAGACTCGCGTGCGTACTCGATGTACTCCGTAATGCTGGTGTACGCGGCCCGGTCAATAACCGCACACATGAAGTTGCGGAAGTCGGCGGGATCACCCATTGCAATATCTTCAACGGCCGATACCAGCCTGTCTTTCAACGTGCTCCACATGCTCTTTGGGATATACACGCGTGATACTGCGCTACACTTCTGTCCCTGGTATTCGAAGCCACCCCGAATGATCGCCGTGAGCAACGCGTCTGGATCGGCGCTCGGGTGCGCGATAATGAAATTCTTCCCACCCGTCTCGCCTACCACACGCGGGTAGGACTTGTAGTCAGCGATGTTGGCACCAACGGTGCGCCACATCGTTTGAAAGACTTGGGTCGATCCGGTGAAGTGGATCCCCGCGAGGCTCGGGTGACTCAACGCGACGTCACTGATCGTCGAGCCGCTCGCCGGAACGAAGTTTATCACCCCAGGTGGCAAACCGGCTGCCTCATACAACTTCATGAGGTAATAGCCGGTGTAGACCGTCGACGACGCGCATTTCCAAATGGATGTGTTGCCCATCATGACCGGCGCCGTTGGGAGGTTGCCGGCGATCGACGTGAAGTTGAACGGGGTCACCGCCAACACGAATCCCTCGAGTGGTCGATACTCGATGCGGTTCCACATACCCGCAGGCGATAGCGGCTGCTCCGCATAAAGCCGTTCCGCAAAATGGACGTTGAATCGATAGAAGTCGATCAGCTCGGCCGCGGCGTCGATTTCGGCTTGGTGCGCGGTCTTGCTCTGACACACCATCGTGGCCGCATTGAGCGTCGAACGCCATGTAGTGGCGAGCAGATCCGCCGCCCTCAGGAACACAGCCGCCCGGTCGACCCAATCCCAGCGTGACCATTCCTTGTGGGCCTCGGCGGCCGCTCGGATGGCCTCTTCGACGTGCTCCCGGCCGGCTCGATGCCACCTGCCCAATCTGTGCGCGTGACGATGCGGCATTGTCGCATCGACCAGATCCCCGCTAAATATCTCCTTGCCGCCAATGATCGCGGGGATCTCGATCTCCTCGCTGGCCATCGAGTCGAGTTTTTCCTTTAACTCTGTCTTTTCCGGACTGCCAGGTGAGAAAGGAAGGACCGGCTCATTGACCGGAATCGGTACTTGCATGTCACCACTCATCGCCCATGACTCCCGTATCACGGGGTGAGGTTGCCCCCACCGTGCTTTTGATTGGTCCAAATTGAGAAAGGTGACTTAAAAATGTACTGGCGTACGCGCCCGGTCTACTGGGAGAAAACCGGTAGCCACCGGGGGTTGGCTACCGGCGTTCGTTTAGAACGAGAGACGCAGCTAGAACAAGATATGCAGCTCGATAATGACCTCGTCACGTTGTCCGAGGGCTAACTGGCGGTTTTCCGGAATGTCGTCCCTCACGAGGTAGAAGCCCGAGACCTGAAAATAGGGAAAGGGAAACACCTCGAGCCCAAACCGAGCTCGCATCCGTGCGTCCTCCGGGCGATCGATGTTGCGGTCATGAAACCCGTAGGTGACCTTGGCGTTCACCCCCTGGCGGATCAGGAGGTTTCCTTCCCCATACGCCAGCAACTCGTTTACACCAGATCCCTCACTACTCGCCCCCCGGACGTAGTCTACTTCACCCAACACTGACAACTTGCCGACGTTGAAGCCGCCGAAACCACCCAACACGTCAGTGTTCGAACCGCCTTGGCTGTTACGCGATGCCGACGCCCCAAGCCGGAACCGCCGGCTGATCCACGCAGCCGTACCGGTTACCTGCTTTCCACTGTTGTTCTCGGCCACTCCTCGGCTTCCGTTGGTTATCGAGGCCATGAGCGAAAACGGCCCTGGCTCGATTCCCACCTCCACGCCCTGATCGGAGTCGACCATGCTGAACCCGCTCAGGTCCCGAATGAACTCCTGATCGTCGAGAATGCGCAGCCCCGACGGCAAGAAGAATGTCCCGATCTTTGCGTAGCCTTCGATTGCAGGTATATCGAAGAGGGCAAAGAACTCACGCGACGCTGCGCCGCCCGGTGCCAACGTCTCGTCAAAATAGAGCGTCAGCTTGTCATTGATGAGCTTGGCCTCCACGTACAGATTGGCACGCGTGATGTTCATCGATGTCTGGGGTGCCGCATCCCTTGCGGTGGCGCCTGACAGAAGAGCTGATGCGGAAAGACGAAAGTCGCCACCCACCTTGATGAAATCGTTCAGGGCACGATTCTGAAACTGAAATCCGTCCGTGGTCATCGGAAGCGTGGCGCCGGCGTAGGTAATCCC
This sequence comes from Gemmatimonadota bacterium, assembly GCA_027294815.1. Taxonomy (GTDB): domain Bacteria; phylum Gemmatimonadota; class Gemmatimonadetes; order Gemmatimonadales; family GWC2-71-9; genus B3T1B10. The sequence continues at coordinate 3,480 of JAPULP010000001.1, forward strand.
GAAATCGTTGCGCATCCCACCGCCTGTGCGATTGACGTGGCACGCCGAACACTTTAGGCCGGTGCGAACCGCAAGGTACGGCTCCCTCTCGCCCAGGAGGTGGCGCGGGCTCAGCAAGACCAAAGCGAGTGCTGCGGGAGTCACAAACTTATATATCTGAATCATTCAGTCTCCTCATGATTGCACGTCTGTGAGCGGTTAATTGGATTTGGCTCCGGCCTGAATCCACGCACGGATCAGATCAATTTCCGCCTGCGACAACGGCGCGCGCGCTTCCGGCATTCGCTCGCCACTGCCCCCCTCGTCCAGATGGGTGCCCTGGATCTTGTGCACCAAATAGCTTTCGTCGGGTTGATTCGGGGTTACACGATTCATAGTCGGCAACTGCCGCGACGCTACGTTTACAACATTCCCGAATGTTTGACCCGAACTCAAGGTCAGGCCCTCCTGGGGGCTGGTCCCGACATGACACCCTGAAAAAACGCAGTTACTCGATAGAATCGGCTGGACGTCGCCGGACAAGGTCACTTCATCTCCTCCGTTCGCCAACGCCAAACCGGTTCCATCTCCAGCACAAGCCGCCCCGGCAAGTATCGCCGATCCCACAACGACAGTCAGACGAAGAACGCTCATATCCGCTCCGATCTTTGTTGGATGAGAATTACACCTTGCTCAATTTCCACCACCGGAAAGTAGCCCGAAGCATGCGGCCCCGTGAAATGGCTGGGCGCCATGACACAGGGCTGCGCGAGGGGGAAGAACCGCCAAAAGGTGGGCAGCGGCTCGATGCCTGAATCAGACGAGATGTATCACTTTCTCGCCATCCGGCTGCTAAGCCTCAGGCGTTTTGATAGTTTGAAACGCAACGTCGATGCCAATGCAGCGGCGAATAGCGTAAGCCATTACAATCAAAGGATTTAAGACGATCGTGGCCCGCGAGGAAAATCCGTCAGATGTCATCTGGGGAGGACGCACCGATGCCCGTCGCCACCGGGTCGTCATCGTCGGGGGCGGCTTCGGTGGGTTGTACGCTGCTCGATCGCTCGCACGGTCGCCGACCGCTGTCACCCTGCTCGATCGCCGCAATTTTCACCTGTTCCAACCGCTGCTGTACCAGGTAGCCACCGGTGGGCTCTCGCCCAGCAACATCTCTTCGCCGCTCCGCGAGGTGCTCCGCGGAAAACAACGGGTCCGGGTACTCATGGGTGACGTGGTGGACGTGGACGTAGCACAACGCCAAGTGGTGCTCGCCGATGGAGACACGGTCGCCTACGACACGCTGATCGTGGCGACCGGAGTGAGTCATGACTACTTCGGCAACGAGGCCTGGCGTCAAAACGCTCCCGGACTGAAGACCATGGAAGACGCCTTGGAGATGCGCCGCAAAGTGCTGTACGCTTTCGAAGCGGCGGAGCGCGAACGCGATCCAACGCGCCGTCGCGCGTGGTTGAACTTTGTCGTCGTCGGTGCAGGCCCGACGGGCGTCGAGTTGGCTGGAGCCCTTGGAGAATTGGCAAACGACACGCTCAAGCATGAGTTTCGCGCAATCGATCCTGCGGATTCGCAAATCATCTTGCTAGAGGGAGGAGACCGGATCTTGCCGAACTTCCCCGCCGATCTCTCCGCCAAGGCCCTGAAGGCTCTCGAACGCCTCGGCGTAACACTCCGGCTCCAGTCATACGTCACAGACGTCCGGCCCGACGCCGTCACGATCGAGACGGCGACCAGGGAGGTGATAATTCCGACGCGTTGCGTTTTGTGGGCGGCGGGGGTCAAGGCATCACCGCTCGGACAAGTACTGCACCGTAGCGCCGGTGCAGAACTCGACAAAATAGGACGCGTGTCCGTCAACCCCGACCTCACCGTTCCAAATCATCCCGAGATCATTGTCATTGGCGACCTGGCAAACTTCTCCCATCAAACAGGAAGCCCGCTCCCGGGCGTGGCGCCCGTGGCAATGCAACAGGGGCGATATGCGGCAAAGCGAATCCGCAATCAGATGCGAGGACGGGAAACCGCGCCATTCCGCTACGCCGACAAGGGGACTTTGGCGACGATCGGACGCAGCGCGGCGGTTGCAGATTTTGGCAAGTTACGGTTCTCTGGTTGGTTGGCTTGGGTCTTGTGGCTTTTCATCCACTTGTTGTTCTTGATTCAGTTCCGTAACCGCGTGTTGGTCGTGTTCCAGTGGGCATGGAGTTACCTCACCCGCAATCGCAGCACTCGATTGATCGTAGAACACCGTGGAAGTTCGGACAGCAATCACCCGTAAGGAGCGGAGATGCAACAACGGTCGTTGGGCCCGGGGGCTCGAGACGTTACGGCGATCAGTTTTGGCGGCATGCCGCTTTCGATCCAAGGGCGGCCCGACGACGATGTCGCGATTCGGGTGGTTCACTCGGTCTTGGACGCCGGTGTCACTCTGCTCGATACGGCGGACGTCTATTGCTTGGACGCAACCGACTACGGTCACAACGAGAGACTATTCGCCAAGGCCCTCGGATCCTGGTCCGGCGCGCGCGACGACATCGTAGTCGCCACCAAGGGGGGTATGACTCGCCCGGCCGGCCGTTGGGAGCGTAACGGCCGGCCCGAACACCTTAAGCGGGCGTGCGAGCGGTCGTTGGATGCGCTGGGAGTGGAGTGCATCGATCTCTACCAATTCCATGCTCCTGACCCGCGCGTACCCTTTGCCGACAGCGTTGGCGCGCTCGCCAAGTTGCAGGAAGAAGGCAAGATCAAATGGGTCGGGCTGTCGAATGTCACGGTAGAACAAATCGACGAGGCCGGCACGATGGTTCAGGTCGTTTCGATCCAGAACCGCCTGAACCCATTCTTCCGGGAAGCGATCGACACCGGGGTCGTGCGTCACTGCACCGATCGCGGGATCGGGTTTCTCGCGTACAGTCCCGTCGGCGGGGGGCGGCTCAACAAGAAACTTCCGACGCACTCCGTCGTCGCCCCGATCGCGGAACGGCTCGGCGCGTCTCCGCATGCCGTCGTGGAAGCTTGGGTGAAGGCGCAGGGACCCAATGTCATCGTACTGGCCGCGGGCCGCACCATTGAGCATGCGCTTGACTCACTCACTGCGGACGGCCTGGAGTTGACCGCCGACGATCTGACCGCCATCGACGCCGCGGAGTTCTCCACCGCTAGATGAGTGAGAGGTGAGAAGTGAGACGTGAGAAGGCCTCCCCACATCCCTGGTGGGTGGGAGGGGAGGGCCCTCTCACTTCTCACTGCTTACTTCTTACTTTTATCGCATGAAAATCGCCACGTGGAACGTCAACTCCGTCCGGGCTCGCGAAGAGCGCCTGCTGAACTTTCTCGATAGAGAGCAACCGGACGTCGTGTGTCTTCAGGAGCTCAAGGTCAGGGAAGAAGACTTTCCATTTGTCATCGTCGAATCAGCAGGTTACCGCGCGCAAGTGTACGGCCAAAAGACGTACAACGGAGTTGCGATACTGAGTCGGCACGAAGCAAGCAATGTCGTCCGCGGCATGGGAGATGACGTCGACGATCCACAAGCGCGGCTGATTCAGGCCGAGGTCGCGGGGGTGCGGATCGTCAACGGCTATTTCCCCAACGGCCGAGCCGTAGGAACCGACCACTTCGAGTACAAGCTCTCCTGGATGAAACGGTTGCGCGACATGTTGACGCGTGACGCGTCACCCAACGATGAGCTCGTTTTGTGCGGGGACTTCAACGTTGCGCCGGACGACACCGACGCAGCCAATCCAGAGAAATGGAGCGACAGCGTCCTGTGTCACGCCGACGCCCGCGCGGCACTCTCGCAACTGCGCGATTGGGGGCTCGAGGACGTGTTTCGGAAACACCACCCCGACGGCGGTGTCTACTCGTGGTGGGATTATCGAATGCTCGCGTTCCCGAAGGGCGACGGGCTGCGCATCGATCACATCTTCGGGACGCCGTCGATGGCAAAACGTTCCGCCGCGGCACGCGTCGATCGGAACGAGCGGAAAGGCAAGAAACCGTCAGACCACGCGCCGGTGATCGCCGAGTTCGATTAAGTCTTTCCTTAAAGAAAAAGGGTCTCCCGCAATAGACCCAAATGCGAATCGCCGCCCGAAAAGGGGGGCGACCGACGGAACCCGCGATGGCCAGGGACAGAATTGAACTGCCGACACGCGGATTTTCAGTCCGCTGCTCTACCACCTGAGCTACCTCGGCACGGGCAAAATAGACTACGAAAAATGCAGTAAGCATGTCAAGTATCGATGCCTAATGCAGACGGCGGTCAAGGTGAATACCGGGGAGTTCGGCGTCGGGTACGGTTTCGCGAATGCGGGATACCGTATCGAGAAGTTGATTGACCGATAGTAGTTCGTCGCATTCTCGTGCGGTGATGCATATGCACAGATCCAACCAATCTTGCGCCATGGCCGAAGCCGCATCTTGCGGAGATAGATCACACGAATCCATCAGATTTTGCTTATGCCGCGTCCACCCTTTGATCAGTCGCTGACTAAACGGCTGAATTTCTTCTTGCGGCAATAAAACAATAAAATAACCACCGCCCAAATG
>JAPULP010000010.1 GCA_027294815.1 Gemmatimonadota bacterium
AATGCGCGGTGCGTTGGAGTAGGGACCGCAGGTGAAGAACCATGGTCCGCGTTGCCTACCGGCATCGACCTCATCACGGAGAAAAACGTGGTAGGGCAGGCCCTCAAGATTACGGACGGCTCCGATGCCGTGAGCCAGGAAGACCGCCAGGTCTCCGGGGTCATCCACGTGCACGTGTGTATCGACGAGTGAGGGCAGCAGGAACTTGCCGCGTCCGTCAATCACCGTGGCGCCACGGGGAATCGATACGCCATCGGATGCATTGACCGTTTCGATGCGACCGTCGCGAATCAGCACCGTGTGGTTCGCAAGCACTCGCTCGCGGTCCATCGGGATCACGGTGACGTTGGTGATGGCAAGGACTTCTGCCCCGTCTTCGGTGGGTCCGGGCGGAGTTTCGCACGAGAGTAGCCCCGTCAGCGCGATGATCGCGGCTGCGAATAGCGCACCTGACCGCCAGTTGTTTCGCATTGCAGTCTCTCCGTGGATAGCGGTAGGAGAAAAAATGGATTCCAGCCCAAGATCATTGAAACGTGTCAACCCTCGGAGAGACGAACCGGAAACTCGGGGAGGTTCAGCCCGCTCAGAGATCCCTCTCGGTGAACCATAAGTTGAGCCTCCGCCCACCGCACTTTAGAGTACTTGAAATCCTGTTCTCGCAAGGGAGTGCAGGTTCGAGTCCTGCCTCCGGCACCACTTGGACTCAACCACTCGAGAAGCAACCCACGTCGACAATCTTTCGCACTCATCTCATAGGTCCCATACGCGGACGCCTGTACCTCAAAAACGTGGATAGAATCGGCTATCTGAACCCCTCCAGCTTAAACCGGCCGAGTTTCCAAAAGATCGGCAGCAACTCCCGGGCGACCTCCACCAAGATGCGTTGGGCGACCCTCACTGAGACGGACCCGACGGCGTAATCGCACCGCAGCCGCCATCACGTCTCACAATTGCGCCGCCTACTCGTGTCCTTCAAAGATCCCATCAATTTCCCGCCGCTCAATCAATCGGCCCCGCAACACCACAGCCTCAATTTCCCCCAACGCTTCAACCGACTCGAACGGATCCCTCCGCAACAGCACCAGATCCGCCGGCGCCCCCTCGACTAACCGCCCCTGCCGCGCGTCCCCACCCGCTTCCCCACCCGGACCTCGCGTCGCCGTCAACAACGCCTCCCGTGGCAATAGCCCCGCCTCGACGAACAGTTCCAATTCCCGATGCAGGTCCTTTCCCGGCAACACGCCGGGCCCGGAAAAGTCGGTCCCCGCCCCAATCGGCGCCCCCGCCTCGTGCAACCGCCGCACCAGCTCCTGACCGACCGTCACCAACGAATCGCGCAGCTCGATGACCTTCGGGTTGCGGTCCTTCTCGGTCGGCGCCGCACCCTCGAGCCAGCTGTTTCGAACATCCTCGCCCAGCAGATCAAGTAACGGGTCCGGATCGTCCGTCCAGGCCGCCCATCGTGCCCGCACACGATAGGTGCGCAATGTCGGCACGAACAGGGTCTGATACTCGACGAAGCAGTCGATCAACTCGTCGGCTTCGGTGGCGAGCCAGGTCGGCATCGCCTGAATCGCCTCGAGGTCGCCGTCGAAACGGCTGATGTAGGTGCCCTCGAAGATCGTCGCAATGTGTTCGACCGAGTACTGGCCGGCGCGGCAGGCCTCGATCGGATCGACGCCCTTCGGGATGTGGCCGGCCAGTTTCATTCCCTGCTGCGCGGCGGCTTCCAGGAGTGCGAAGTAGACCTCGCGATCGGTCGCGTTGTGCGTCTTGAGCAGATCCATCCCGGCGGCCTTCAGTTCAGCCACCGCCGTGGCCGCTTCCTCAGGTGTTGCGATCACGCGATGATGTGCGGCATTGGGGGCGCCGTTGAGCGTCGGACCGGCACGGACGATGCGCGGCCCGAGGAGCTCGCCCGATTCGATTCGCGCTCGCAGCGCTTCGAGCTGCTCGACGTTGCCACCGAGATCGCGCACGGCCGTGACCCCGTGTGCGACCAGCAACCGCGAAAACATGTCGCCGGTCAACGACAGGTGCGTGTGCAGATCCCAGAGTCCAGGGATCAAGTAGAGCCCCGACGCGTCGATCGTACGCGCGCCAGCCGGGACCGTCTCGTGCGGATCGAGGATCCGAGCGATTCGATCGCCTTCGATCACGACCGTCACCGGGTTCGCTCCGGCGGGGCCCTCCGCACCCGGATCCCGCAACGTGATCCCGGCCAGGATCAGTGTAGGAGTCGACGGCGCTTCGACCTCCGCCGAACGCGGATGGCACGCGAGCAAGCAGGCTAGGGCTGTGCAGAGTGTTGCCCGGCGGAGGGTAAGAGTTCGCATGGGTGTCGACTCCTCGGTGGACGCTGCGTTGTTGGTCCGCTGTATTGCATGGCCACATCTCTCGCGCCCGACGCGCGGCGGTTTCGTACCGAATCCGAGCGCCGTATAGTAAACGTGCGTGGGTAGGCCGAAGTTGTGCGATCCGGGTGAAGTCGGATTGAAATTGGGACAATCCAGTAAGAGAACACTATCGGCTTGCGTGGTGGGCCCACCCGGACTCGAACCCAGCAGGGCTGACCCGCCCCATTGGTAGTACCACTTCTCATGATAGAGTGACCCGCCGCCAGGTCGCGTAGCTCGCCAGATCATACTCACGACTGGCGGCAGCGGGTTTTGCGTCCTGGGAATCAGCACCCCAGCCCGCGCAGCCGGTCGCGCATTTCTTTGGTAGTCTATACGGTACGAAGATCCACCCCGCCACGGCCCGCGGGTGAGGCGTAGAAAACGTGACATAGAAGCGTCCCTACTGCGGATCGACGGCCGGACCGTAGCTGGCGATCGCCGTCTCGGCGTCTTCGAAGATCTCGAAGATTGGAAGCAGTTGGGTCAGCTTGAGAGAATTCTGAATTCTCTTGCTGGGCTTCAGGATCTTCAGCGCGCCGCCGAGGCGCTGGATAGTGCGGTAGCTGGCGACGAGCTCGCCGATACCCGAGCTGTCCATGTAGTTGAGCTCGGTGAAGTCGAGCAGGATGTTCGTTCGCCCCGATTCGATCAGCGTATCGATGGCCTGACGGAACTGTCGGTCACTGTCGGTCGTCAGCTGGCCCGAGAGAACGAGGATGCCGACCCCGCTCTCTTCCCTGAGATCGAGTTTCATCGGCGATCCTCAGCCGGCGCGAGTCTTGCTGGTTGTGGACTTCATGGTCCCTGTACTCCGCCAAGGAGTTGAGTGTCTTCTTGGAGACTCTAACCCAGGTCGCAGTGCAGAGGGAAATCTTGGCCTAAGTCAGCACCCCAGCCCGCGCAGCCGTCCCCGGCATCTCCTGGTCGTAGGACATGTGAACGCCTGGAGGCGGCGTTACAGCTCATCGCTGGCGTACAATCGCAGCGACCCACATGCTGCCCTTTCGCTGGTACAAGAAGGCACTCCCGATCTGGATTCGCGCCCTGCTCTTCGCGCTGGTCGCCCCAGGAGCAGTCGCCGTGCTGTTCCCCTACATATTGCTGTCCCTCGATTGGGAGTGGGAGCGGCTGGAGCTCGGAACGGTCCGTTTTCTGGGTCTGCCGTTCCTGCTGACGGGCGGTTTGGGCTACCTTGGTTGCCTACGGGAGTTCGTTGCACGGGGTCGCGGGACGCCCTCACCGTTCGATCCGCCGCAGAATTTGGTGACCGCCGGATTGTACCGGTTCGTTCGGAATCCGATGTACGTTACAGTCGGCTGTTTCCTGATCGGCGAGATCCTGTTCTTCGAATCGCTGATCCTGCTGGTCTTCCTTCTCTTTCTCTGGCTTGACTTCCATTTGTTCATTGTCTTCTACGAGGAACCGACGTTGAAGAGAACTTTCGGATTGGCGTATGACGAGTATCTCCAGAAGGTGCCGCGATGGATCCCCCGGCTCCGCGGTTGATGAATGGTTCCCGTTGGGATGGTTCATCAGAGCCAATGCTTGCCGCTCTGCCTCGAACCGAGCCAACACCTGTCTGGAATCCATGCCGGGCTTGATGATCTTCAGCGCCTCCCTACGCCGAACGGGCTTTTCATGCTCGGCATCGTAGACCACGCCCATCCCTCCGCGACCGATCTCGCGCA
>JAPULP010000100.1 GCA_027294815.1 Gemmatimonadota bacterium
CGGCCACCAAGCGGGCGATCCAGCTCAATCCCAGCTTCGGGAGAGCGCAGACCAACCTGTCGCTCGAACACTATGTAGGCAACCGGAAGAGTGGGCCGTTCCGCTTGCCCGGCGACCGAACGTCCGAAGGTGGCGAAGAGGGCGGTCTCGCCCACAGCAAACTCGGACAGGCATTCCGCGAACAGGGCTATTACAGCGACGCGCTGCGCGAGTACCGCTTGGCGCTGGACCACGGTGAGGATCGGCGCACCGTGCTGCACGCCATGGCCGAGGTGTATCTACTCAAAGCCGAACACGCCGCGGCGTTGGATCTGTACGAAGCACTCGTTTCGGAAGATCCGAGCCTGCCGCAGCTCTGGAACGAGCGCGGCGTGGTGTTGCACCAACTCGGCCGGCCCGACGACGCCATCGCGTCGTACCGTGCAGCGTTGGAGCGGCAGTCGGACCACTCGTTGGCGCTCAACAACCTGGCGGTCACGTTGGCCCAGGAAGGGGCGCTCGACGAGGCAATGACGCACTTCCGCGCCGCCGCCGACGCCGACCGGTCCCTGGTGATGCCGAGGCTCAATCTCGGATTGCTCTTCCTGAAATCGAAGCGACTGCAACCGGCGTTGCAGGCCTATCAGCAGGTACTCGCCGCCGATGCCACGGCGGCCCCGGCCTGGAACGGCTTGGGGCTGGTCCTGCTCGAGCTGGGACGCCCTGAAGACGCCCGTAACGCGTTTGCGCGGGCGGTGGAAAGCGCCCCGGAATCCGCCGAAGCGCACTACAACCTGAGTTTCGTCCTGTCCACGCTGGGCGAGTACGACGCCGCGCTTCGGAGTGTCACGCGCGCACAGACCATCGATCCGTACTATGTCCCGCAGAAGTTCCGTCTCGCCATCGATCTGCAACTTGGCGACCCGTTGATCAACGTCGTACCGGAGATATCGGCCGACATTGAGGCGGAGGCCGCCGGCGCCGACTTCGAAGTGGACCCCGGCGTGCTCGACGAGATTTTTGCAGGTCTCGCACCGGTGCAACCGGCACAGGCCCCCAGCGCCGAGGATGCCTTTGCGCTCGCACGGGAGTATCTGAACAAAGGCTTATTCGATCTCGCCGCCACGGAAGCGAAGCGCTCACAGACGCGTGGCGGCGATCCCGTCGAGGGGGCGATTCTGGCCGGCACCATCCACGCGCGGCAAGGGCTCCACGGAGAAGCCATGGAACGGTTCCGGGAAGCCCGGCTGCAGGCCCCCGACCGCGTCGACGCGTATCTCGGTGAGTTCACGGCGCTCCTCGCCTTGAATCAGGGCGCCGAAGCCGCCGACGACGCCGAGGCCCTCGCCGCGCGGTTTCCGGACGACGCCGACGTCGGGTTCATGCTGGCTCGCGTTCGCCTGGCCAAGGGGGACCCGGCGGGCGCCCTCACGGCGCTGGATCAGGCGAGAAGCCGGGCGCCACAGCGGGCGGACATCCACCGGCTCGAAGGCGACATCGCGAGCCGCATGGAGGATTGGCGCACGGCGAGTGAGGCGTATCGGAGTGCGCTGGAACTCGATCCCAAGCTCATCGACCTGCAATACACGCTGGGGCAAATCCATGAGCGCGTCGACGAGTGGGAAGCCGCCGAAGCTGCCTACCGCGCAGCGCTCAACGCCCTGCCGACGTATTCCGAAGCCGCAGTGGCGCTGGCAAAACTGTTCGTCAAACGCGATACGCCTCGGGCGGCTGTAGATTTACTCGTGGATATTTTGTCGGTATACCCGTCTGATCTGGAAGCACTTGCCATGCTGGGGAGAGCACTGATCAAAGACGACCGCCTAGACGAAGCCATACAAGTGTTTCAGCGCTTGGTGGCGTATGACGATGCCAGCGTGGAAGCCATTTTCCACCTGGGAGTGGCGCTTGCCCGCAAACGACTATTCGCGCAAGCGGTGGCTGCCTGGCGGCAGGTGGTTGCCCTCGAGCCCTCGTCGTCGGAGGCACAACGCGCCCGCCGCCTCATTCGTTCCGCGGCGGACTTGCAGCAAGTCTTCAGCCCCGAGGCGGCCTAGCATGGCCATCGAAGGCCCCCTCAAAGAACTGGGGATCCACGACGTGTTCCAGCTGCTGGACCTGAGTCGCAAGACCGGGGTCCTGCGGGTGACCTCGGATCTGCGTAACAACGAAGGGAAGGTGTGGTTCGAGAACGGGTCGGTGTTGTTCGCGCAGCTCCACAGCAACCCCCATCCGCTCGGCGAATTGCTCGTCAAGGCCGGGAAGATCACCGAGGCGGACTTGCAGCGCGCTCGGGACATGCAGAAGCAAGGTGATAAGCGCCTTATCGGCGAGATTCTCATCGACATCAGTGCGATTTCCGAGAAGGAGCTTGATCGTCAAGTACGCTTCCAGACGGAAGAAGTCATTTTCGAGATGATGGGCTGGCAAGAAGGACACTTTTCATTCGTGGAGGGTCACGGCGAACCTGTTCCCGCGGACGCGACGACGCACATTCGAACGGAAGCCCTGCTGATGGAGGGTGCACGACGGATCGACGAATGGTCCCGCATCAACCGCAAGATTCCGCACACGGGCGTCGTACCAGCGTTTGCAGCCAGTGGAGAGACCAAAGAGGGTGAGCTCGATCTGCTGCCGGAGGAATGGGAAGTGCTGGCCGCCATCGATGGCGAACGGGACCTTCGATCGGTAGCGCGGTTTCTGAGCCGCTCCGAGTTCGATGTTGCGAAAATCTTGTTCGGGCTCGAGAGCGCAGGCGTGCTGACGATCGTGCAACCGAAGGCGGTTGCGCCGACGCAGCCGGACCGGTCGCCGCAGGATCCCTCTACGTACATCGATCCGGTACAGATCGCCGTGAGTATGCGGGATTTCGATCGCGCACGATCGCTGGCGGAAGAGGGGTTGGCGTCACATCCACATTCCGCCGTACTCCACATGTTGCTGGCGAGGGTTTTCCGCGCGCAACGAGAGTACACGCAAGCGGAAGACTATTGCCGCCGAGCGTTGCGTCTCGACTCGATGCTGACCGATGCCCATCGCTTGATTGGCGACGTTTTGGGTCTGCAAGGCCGTTTCACCGATGCGGTCGAGTGGTGGGAAAGATGGTTGCGGATTCAAGACGTGGTTCCGGACCCGCACCCGGACACCCCCGAGGTACGGAAAGCCGTGCAGGCTGCCCAATTATTGCACAATCAATTGAAAGCATCCCATGGCTGACGACGTCAAGAATTTGACGGCGGAGCTCATTCGCGATCCGCACAGCATGGTCTTTCTTCGCCTGGGTGAGTTGCTCCGGACGGAAGGGCAGCTCGACGCGGCCCGCAAGGTGGTGCTCACGGGGTTGGAGCGTCACCCCGACATGGTGGATGCCCACGATTTATACGCCCGCATCTTGGTCGACGCAAACGATCTGGACCACGCGCGAAAGGTGTGGGAAGCCCTGCTTCAGATCGACGGGCGACATCAGGGCGCACACAAGGGTTTGGGATTCTTGCACTATGGCAGGGGCGACTTGGACGCCGCCCTCGATCATCTCGAGTTGGCCCTCGCGGCCGATCCGACCAATCAGAGTGTCGTGCAAGCGCTCCGCGCCGTGCGCAATGTCGCCGAGTCGGTTGTTGCCGAGGATCCTCAGGATGCGTTTGCCGGTTTCGAGGGGCAGGATCGTGGCTTATTGCTCGCGGACCGACAGGGGCGTGCGCTCGCCGGAAGGGTCGTAACCTGGCAGGGTGTGGACAGCACCGAGGTCGTCGCGGCTCACCTTGCGGGCATCACGCAGGAGATGGAACGGGCCGTCCGCATGTTGAAATTGGGCGACTGGCAAAGGCTGGTGGTGGAAGCGACGGACGGGAACGTGCTTTTGACGTCTCCGAGTCCGGATTCGTTGCTCTTGGTCGTTCGCGATCGGGACATACCCGCGGGGCGTCTCGCGCTGTTCGCGGAGCGAGCCAGTGACGCCGCCCGAAGCTGGCTGGGAGTCCAGACGCCATGAGCAAGCGGTTTCAAGGTATTCTGGACACGATTACGCGCATCCGTGGCGTGCGTGGTGCCATGATCGTCGTGTACCAAGACGGACTCGTGGTTTCCGACTCCTTGATGGAGGGCGTGCGCGGCAACGCGGTCGCGGCTCTCACGTCGAGCCTGGCCAAGCATGTTGCCAACGCCACGTCGGCGAGCGGAGCGGGTGTGCTGCAGTTCTTGCACCTGCAAGCGATATCCGGGGCGCTGTTGGCCGTCACGGCGGGCGCGGAGATGCTCGTTGTCGCCATTGCCGATCCGTCGGTGAATGTCGGTTTGGTGCGTCTGGAATTGATCCGAGCGGCCGAGGCTCTGACATGACGCGAACGTATTCGATAGAGCCTTGGGTCGAAGAGCCGTTGGCAGCGTTCGTCGCGGAGGCGGGCGCACGTTTGGCGTTGCTGATGACGCCAGCCGGACAGGTGATCGCACAACATGGATTCACGCGAGCCGTGGACGTGATGGCGGCTGCCGCTTTGGGCGCCGCCATTGTGGCTTCGACGGGCGAGGTTGCTAAATTACTCGACGAGCCGGCGTTTTCGGTTCTCAACCACCAAGGGGAGCGACATGGCATTCTTCTTGGTGGGTTCGATACGCCGCAAGGTCGGATGGTGTGTTTGGTGGTGTATGGTAAGGAATCAACACCTGGGTTGGTCCAACTCTTTTTTGAGGAGTTTTCTCGCGACGTTCGCGAAGCATGTCCAGAGCCAGAGGCTCCGAAACAGGTACTGGCGTCCGATTTCGAACGCGAGCTCAACGATAGTCTCTCGGCCCTTTTCCGGACCTGACCTATGTCGCTCGTAAACTTCACGACGCGGGAGATTACCTGCAAAATCGTCTACTACGGACCGGGCCGGTCCGGCAAGACTACGAACCTCCAATATGTGTACGATCAGGTGCCAACCGAGCGGCGAGGGCGCATGGTCTCGTTGGCGACGCAATCCGACCGCACATTGTTTTTTGACTTCCTGCCGTTGGAACTAGGCACCATTTCCGGGTTCACGACGAGATTCCAACTCTATACGGTCCCGGGGCAGGTCTACTACAACGCGACAAGGAAGCTGGTTTTGCAGGGCGCCGACGGCGTGGTATTTGTCGCCGACAGTCAGGCGCGGCAGCTCGACGAAAACCTGGCGAGTCTGCGAAACCTGCAAGCCAATCTGCTGGAGCAGCGAGTGGACGTCCGCGCGCTTCCCCTCGTCATTCAGTACAACAAGCAGGGACTTCCGCCGGAGTTGGTTCTGCCGGTCGAAGAGTTGGACGATGCGATGAACTTCCGCGGTGTGCCGAGCTTTCCCGCTGATGCTCTCGCCGGCAATGGGGTGTTTGAAACGCTGCGGTCTGTGTCGGAATTAGTCTTGCGCAGGTTGAGCGAGGAGCCCCAGAAGTGACGGTAGATCTCAACCCCCGTTTCACGTTCGACACCTTCGTGGTCGGACCGAGTAACCGTCTCGCGGTCACGGCGTGCCGGACGGTCTCGGATCATCCGGGCGCGACGTACAATCCGCTACTCATCTATGGTCAGACCGGGTTGGGCAAGACACACTTGCTCATGGCGATAGGGCAACGGGCGCGGGAGCTGTCGCCCGACATGACAGTCGAGTACATGACGCTGGACGAGTTCGTTGAATCGTACCACGCGGCGGTTTCCGCTGGCCGCCCGGAGGATTTTCGCAATCGGTTTGCCCAAGCCAGTATCGTGCTCGTGGATGACGTTCAATTCCTTACCCACAGCAAGGAGATGCAGGCGGAGTTGATCCGTATGGCCGGCGCGTTTCAGGAGGCCGAGCGGCAGCTGGTGCTCACGAGCGATCGGCCGCCGGGGGATATCGAAGGCCTCGACCGGCGTTTGCTGGACCAGATGGATGGGGGCCTGGTGGTCGACATTGGCCTGCCTGAATACGAAACCCGGTTGGCCATTCTGCGGCAGCGTGCCGCGGAATCCAACGCCGCATTTGCACCGGATGTGCTTGCCGCGATCGCCGACTTGGATGTCCAACACGTCCGCGCGCTGCTCGGCATTTTCAACCGGCTACAAGCATTCCAATCGGTGCACGACAATCCGTTGACCCCGCAACAAGCACGAGCCCTCGTGTTGGGCGAAGCTCCGACGGTGGAACCCGAAGCGCAGCCGGGGGAAGGCGCCGACGCAGATTCCGGAGAGTTCGATCTTTTCCTGTCGGGTCTGCAAGCTAGCGTCACCCGACAGGTCGAGGGATGGAAGACCGAAATCCAAAACGCGATTTCCGAATGGTCGGGGCGCGGATACGATACGTCGTCGCTCGAAGCTCTGCTCGAGCAGGACGGACCGGCGGCAACCGACGCGGCGGTTCGTGCCTTCGAGGAACAGGTCGAACGTTTGCGTGGCCTCGAGGCTGAGGTGACCGTGTTCGACCCGGAGGTGGCGAGGAATCCGGCCTTCAAATCACCGGATCGGATCGAAGAAGTCGAGGCACTCGTTCGAGGGGCGCGGGCAAAGTTCGTTCCGCCGCCTGGGCCGTCGGACGCGTTCGCCCTCGAATCGTTCCTTCTCGGCGATGCAACGAAGATGGCGTTGGAAGCTGCACGTGCCGTCATCGCACAACCCGGAACGCTCTACAACCCGTTGACGTTCGTCGGACCGTCGGGGGTGGGGAAGACCCATCTGCTGCATGCCCTTGGTCGGGCGTTACAGGCGGAAGCCGGCGGATCGGTGGCCTGCTTGGCGGCCGAGACGTTTGTTGAGGAACTGGTCAGCGCTATCGAGCAGGACGCACTCAGCGCGTGGCGGGCGCGCTATCGTCACGCGTCGGCGTTCCTGTTGGATGACGTACATCAGATTGGAGCGAAACTGCACAGCCAGGAGGAATTGTTTCACCTGTTCAATCTCTTCGCGGATGCAAAGCGCCAAATGGTGTTTACCGCCAACGTGTCGCCACAGGATCTGGAAGGTCTCGACGATCGCCTCAAGTCGCGCTTTGTCGGAGGTCTGGTTGCCAACATCGGCCCCCCGGACGACGCATTACGCCGCACGATCGTGCGTAGTCGATTGCAAGGCCGCGTAGGCTCGGACGATAACGAGATCGTGAACTATCTCGCCGACCGCGGAACCGACTCGGTGCGTTCGTTGTTGGGCGTGGTCCAGCGAGCCATGAACGGTGCGGAGGCGATGGGGGAGCAACTCAATCTCGAGACTGCGCGGAAGCTGCTGGAGGAACCAGGCCGAGCAGAAGCACGGACCTCGCCGCCGGGTCGGGCGAGCGGGGTGATTGTCACGTCGCTGAGTGCGCTGAAGAGCGCAGAAAAGATCGTGTGGGATTGGCCGAACACGACTGAACGCGTGATTGAGGAATTGTCGTAATGGCGATCAAGGGGAGTCTGAAGGAAGCCTCGCTGCCCGACGTGTTGCAGCTACTCGCCCTGGGGCAGAAGACCGGGTGCCTGTCGGTGACGGACCGATCCAATCTGGGAAACATTTACTTCAACGACGGTTGGATCTGCCATGCGTCGATCGTCAATCGCCGGGATCGTCTCGGCGACATGTTGGTGAAGAGCGGGAAGATCACGCACGAGCAATTGGAACAGGCCATCGAGCGCCAGTCGAAGGAACGACGCAGCAAGCTTGGCCAGATCCTGCTGGCGAGCGGAGCCATTACGCAAGCCGACCTCGAAAAATGTGTACGGATTCAGGTCGAAGAAGCGGTCTACTATTTGTTCACATGGACGCAGGGAAGCTTCAGGTTCGAGGTCGATGTCCAACCCGAGGGAGAGGACGTCTCGCTCTCGGTCAATCCCGAATCGCTGCTGCTCGAGGGTGCGCGGCGGATAGATGAGTGGAGTCTCATCGAGAAAAAGGTTCCGTCGTTCGATTCCATCTTCGCAGTGGATGAGGCTCGGCTGTCAGACACAGAAGTGGAGCTGACGGAGGAGCAGCAGCTCGTGGCGCGGCTGCTGGACGGCGAACGGGACGTAACCCAGTTGATTGAAGAGTCCGGTTTGAGCGAGTTCGACACGGGGAAGGCGCTCTACGGACTTATCACCGCCGGATTTGTTCACCGAACCGCTGCACGTTCGAAAGCTCGTTCCAGCCAACCCGCGGAGGAAACGCGAATTGAGGAACACTGCAACCTCGGTGTTGCCTTCTTCAAAACCGGCATGTTGGAAGAAGCGACCCGCGAGTTTCGTCATGTGATCGAGCTGAAACCCGCCGAGGTATCGGCCCATTTCTACCTGGGGTTGGTCGCGACCAAGCAGAATGATTGGGCGGAAGCGCAGCGCGCGTTTCATCGAGCGGTCGAGGCTGGTGGGGCGCAGTCCACGGCGTTGTACAATCTGGGGCTGTGCTACGAGAAGCTGGGCCGTCTTGACGAAGCCGAGGCGACCTTTGGCGATGCGGCCCACCGCGCTCGGAGAGATCCCCGTATCCTCACCGCCTGGGGCATCGTGGCCATGCGGCAACACAAGTTCGAAGTGGCCGAGGGTCGGTTGGATCGAGCGCAGGAAGTGGCGGAGGGCGACCAGCTACCGGTCGTGTGGTATTGGGCTCGGTCGATCGTCGCAGCCGAGAGGGAGGATTTCGAGACCGCTCAAGCGGTGTTACGCGATGGGATCGACCGTTTTCCGCGCAACCCGGTGTTGCGAAACAATCTGGCGGCGATGCTCGAGGTCATCGGTGAGACCGAACAGGCCGAAAAATTGTTGCGCGCTGCCCATGCGGATGGATTGGTGTTGCCGCAACTGTCGAAGAATCTCGGAGATGTGTTGTACCGTGCGGGCCACTATGACGATGCGTGGGAGGCCTATCAGCAGGCGGTCAAACTCAACGTGGACTTGGGTGACGATACCTATTTCAAGCTCGGCAACATCGCATACAAACGTCTGGATCATGCTACCGCGTCCGCGATGTGGCAAAAGACCCTGCAACTCAATCCGAGGCACCAGCTCGCGCGTACCAACATCGACACGATGAGCGCGCTGCAATGATACAAGGAAACGATGCGGCGCTGCAGGAACTGCTCCGGCAGGTCACCGCTGCGCGCGGATTCCGATGCGACGCCTATAAGGAAAGTTGCCTTCGTCGACGATTGGCCGTTCGCATGCGGGCGTGTGGTGTGCACACGTTCACCGAGTACGGCGAACGGCTCCACAGAGACGTCGCAGAGTATGATCGGCTACTTGATGCCTTGACCATCAACGTCACCAAGTTCTACCGCAACGCCGACACCTGGGACCGGATGGCGACGACGGTCATACCCGACTTGATGAAGCGATGCCAGGGTGACATTCGGTGCTGGTCTGCCGGATGTGCGTCGGGGGAAGAGGCGTATACACTCGCGGTGTTATTGTTGGAAGAAGCGCGGAAGTCCGGCCTCACGGGGAGCATCGTCGACCAGATCGACGCGACGGATGTCGACGTGCGAAGCTTGCAGAAGGCGGAAGAGAGCCGCTATCCACGCGAGGTATTTGACGAAATGCCGGACGCGCTTACAAGACGGTATTTTCGCGACCTGGGCGACCAGTCCAACACGCTGTCCGTGTCCGACCAGGTGCGACGAGCGGTGCGGTTCACTCGCCACGACGTGACGAGGGATGCACCGCCGGATCCGCCGTACGATCTCATTCTGTTTCGCAACGTGGTCATCTATTTCGATCGGCCGACTCAAGAGCGTGTGTTCAGCCAGATGGCTGCAGCGCTCACGCCGGGCGGCGTGTTCATTCTTGGTAAGGTCGAGACGTTGTTTGGTGCCGCCCGGGAATTGCTCGAGCTGGAAGACGTTCGAGAGAGAGTGTACCGTCGCCGATGAACGACTGGCACGACGCCGATCCGGTCGGCATGGGCGAATACGGTATCGCCGCTGGAACGGGATGTCTCTCCGTTCGGGGGTTGGGAAGTTGCATTGCCGTGGTGTTGCAGGATCCGGTGGCCGTCGTCGGGGGCATCGCACACGTGATGCTGCCGTCGCACACGCTGGCACGCGATCAAGACCGACCGGGGAAATTTGCCGACACGGCGATTCCGCTGTTGATCGCAGAGCTCCTGCGACTCGACGCGCAGCGGGGCCGACTCGGTGCCCGGCTCATCGGCGGTGCACGGATGTTTGACACGGCCGGCATGGGTGGGACCGTACACATGGGCGAGCGCAACGTGCTCGCGTGCCGGCTCGCGTTACAGGACGCCGGTGTGGCTCTCACAGCTGAGGATGTCGGTGGCGACCGCGGCCGTTCGATGCTCTACGATGTCGAGAAGGGGACGGTTGCGGTACGCATGCTAGGCGGTGAGGAGCATCATGTCTGAAACGACTTCCGTGTTGATCGTAGAAGACAGCGCGTTTCTGCGACAAGTGCTCTCCGATGTCGTCGAGTCTACCGGCCGATATCACGTGATTGGCCGTGCCCGCGATGGTATGGACGCCCTCAGGAAGGTGCACCGCTTGAGCCCTGACGTCGTCACCATGGATCTCGAAATGCCGCAACTCGATGGGTTGAGTGCCATTGGCTACATCATGAGCGAGGCGCCGCGTCCGATCGTTGTCGTGAGTGCACACGCCGGGCCGGGAACGAGTGCGGCCATCCGAGCGCTCGAACTGGGCGCGGTGGAGGTGGTCGCCAAGCCCAGTAAAACGCCCGGGCGAGAAGGTATGGAACAGGTCGCCGCCGCATTACTGTCCGCGTTGGACGCGGCGGTGGTGGCTGATTGTACGCGCGTGCCCGTGCTTGCACGAGTACCGAAGCCGGAACGCGCCGAGCGCAACGTTCTCGCAGTATCGAACCGTGCGACGTCGGCCGTAGCGGTCGCAGCCAGCACCGGCGGACCGCGCGCGTTGGCCGAAGTCCTCCCGATGTTGGCCGTCGAGCGATCCGCGGCCGTGTTGATCGTACAACACATGCCGGCGCGATTTACGCGCAGCCTTGCGGAACGGCTCGACTGCTCGAGCCGCCTGCACGTTGTCGAGGCGGATGACGGCACGCCCGTGATGTCGGATACGGCATATGTCGCACCCGGCGGCTACCATATGCTGGTGGAGATGGAACCCGAAGGACCGGTGATTCGGCTCAACCAAGACGCGGCTGTTTGGGGTGTGCGGCCGGCAGCCGATCCGTTGTTCCGTTCGGTGGCGACAACGTTCGGTGAACGTGCTGTTGGTGTCGTGCTGACGGGTATGGGTCGTGACGGCGCGAAGGGCTTGCGCGCCATTCATGATGCCGGCGGCATCGGGCTCGCGCAGGATCGGCAGACGTCCGTCATCTATGGCATGCCGCACGCAGCGGTCGAGGCGGGTGGGGTCGATCACGTCGTGTCGCTGAGCGATATCGCCGGATGCATCGACGACGCGTTGACGCAACGGGCCTTACCATGAGTGGCTATCTCCTGGTGCGGGCGAATGGCAGCCAATACGGCTTGCCGATCGGAGAGGTGATCGAGGTGGTGGACGACGCAGTGTCGGAACCTGTCCCTGGCGGACAACGGGCCGTGCGTGGCGTCGTGAAAGTTCGAGGTCAAATGATGCCGGTTGTGCATCTGGACGCACTGTTGAATGACCGCACTCCCCCGGAAGAGGGATCCGGGACGATCGTGGTCACCCGCTGCGGCGACCGACGCGTGGCGTTCGAAGTCGACGACGCCGATGTGGTGGTTCGAGACGCACCGATTCCGGCGCCGGCCGGAAGTGCGTTGCCTTGGGCCTCGGGGCTCGCGCGTTACGACGAGGCGCTCATTCCGATTTTGGACGTCGAACTGCTCGGTGAGCGATTGGCAACAGGTAACGGTGGTGCAGCGTGACGGCCGGCCACGAAGAGATCCAGCTGGTAACCTTCCGTGTCGGCGGCCAGGAGTTCGGCTTCAACATCTTCGATGTCGAACGAGTAATGCGATACGAGTCTCCAGCGTCGTTGCCGCAGGCACCTGACTTTCTCGAGGGAGTGCTGGAGTACGGAGAGACCACGGTGCCCATCATTGATCTCCGCAAGCGGATGGGCGTTGAAGCGGTCTTGGCCGAAGAGACCCGGACGATGATCCTCGAATGGTCGCAAGGGCGGATCGGTCTGGTGGTGGACGCGGTGGTGGAGTTGGTGAAGGCTCCGGTGGACCAGATCGTGTCGCCCCCGCCTTTTGTGCGTGGATTGGCCGCCGAGTACATCAACGGAATCTTTTCGCGAGGTGGACGCACCATCATCATCCTCGCGATCGCCAAAATCCTCACCTCCAAGGAGCGCATCGCGCTCGAGGGAGCAACGAGCAAGGCCACCCATGGATCCTGATACCGTCACCGCCCCTCTCAGGCGCCAGTACGATGACATCGCGGCGCGTCTCAAGCAGGCGCCAAGTGGTCCGGAACGCGACAAGGTCAAAGGCGACATCATCGCGTTGTTCAAGACGGTCGATCAAACCATCACCGACCTGTCTATCCTCAAAGAAAACATCCGCAAGCTGGTGGACCAATACAAGGAACTCGCCCAACACGAAAGCGGCGATCAGGCACCGCAGTTCACCGGCGCCGTGCCCGTCGTGCACGACCACCTGAACGCGTCAACGTACATCGAGAAGGGGTGGAGCCTCATCTCGCTGGGCGACTACAGCGGAGCGATTCAGGCCCTCAACAAAGCGTTGGAGTTGGCGCCCGACGATCCGCAGGCCCAGTCCCAGCTCGGGTGGGCGCAAATGCTTCATGGAGACTACGACAACGCGATGAATACATTCCAACAGGTGCTGACGAAAGAACCGGCGAATTCGCTCGCACGCATCAATGTTGGATACATCTGTCTCAAGAAAGGCATCTTCGGTGAGGCAATCGAACATCTGTCGAAAGCCATTCGCCTCGACAACGATAAGAAAGCCACGTTGTACGCGCACTATTACCTCGGTCTGGTGTATTTCGAACGGGAGATGTATGAGGACGCCCAAAGCTTCTTCCAGAAGACCCTGGTGCTGGGACCGAACTTGATCGAAGCGTATTACGAACTGGGGCGCGCGCAGTGGTACGCGGAGGAGCACGACGCAGCCCGTGAAACCTGGGCGAAGGGATTCAAGGCCAACAAGCTCACGACGTGGGGCAAGCGGTGTAAGGAAGCCCTCGAACGGGCGGAACGGGGAGAGGAGCCACTACAGTAGGACTGTTGCTTCTCGCGGTATTCGCGTTCCAGGGCCCCGAGATGGTCCGGGTGGGACGCGTAACCGCCGTGTATTGGCCGGAAACCGAATTGACGGCCGTGGCGCTGGCGGAACGGGTGGATCCTGCAGCCCAATACCCGGGGCTGGAAAGTCCACAAACGTTTCCCGTTCGGCTCATCGTGACCCCGAATCAACGAACCTTCGACTCCGTAACCGCCGGGCGCCTCCCCGGTTGGAGTGCCGGTGCCGCCTTTCCGGGCTCCAACACCATCGTGCTCGTGGCGGGGGGTGACATCCATCAGGTGCTGCGGCATGAAATGGCCCATCTCACGCTGCGGAACGCGGTCGGCCGGGTGCCGCTCTGGTTCGATGAGGGGTATGCCAGCCGGGTGGCCGGAGAGTGGGGCCGGCTGGAGGCGATACGGGTCAACTGGGCCATGGTGCGCGGCCGGGTGCCGACGCTGCTCAGGCTGAATCGCAGCCTGCGGACGGGAGCCGCCACCGCCCGCGCCAGCTATGCTCTGGCCATGACAGCCGTCCTGTTTCTCGAGCGACTCGGTGGCGAGCGCCGTCTGGGACCCCTGATGCAGGCCCTACGGAGCACGGGGGATCTGGACCGCGCGCTGCGACGGAGCTACGGTCTCACCCTCGATCAGTTTGAGGGCCGGTGGCATCGGGAACTGAAGAGCCGGTATGGCTGGCTCCTTCTGGCGACCTCGTTTTCGGCTTTTTGGAGCGTCATGGCGGTGGTTCTTCTCGCCTTGTGGGCGCGGAGACGGCGGCGAGACCGGCTGCGGCGGGCGGCACTCGATGAAGGTTGGGTGGTGGTCGATGGAGGTGACTCTCCGGCTTCTTGACCAACGGACGGAGACCCATTAACGTCACAAACTTATGTCTGAAAAAGGAGCCTCCCCCGCCCGACTGCAGTTTCGCCCCATCAATGGTGTGCTTCTCGGAGGCGCGTTGGTGGCGCTGTCAGTCGGGTACTTGCTCCTGGCCGGAGGGTCGACGACATTGGCTCCAGCCTTGTTGGTGCTCGGGTATTGTGTGTTGTTTCCGCTGGGCTTGGCGCTCTGAAGCTTCGGGGCGAATAGCTCAGTTGGTTTAGAGCGCCTGCCTTACAAGCAGGAAGTCGGGGGTTCGAATCCCTCTTCGCCCATGGGTGTATCATGTGTATAGGAATTAGGCAGTTTTTGGGCTTTTTCGCCAAAACCGAATCTCGCAGACGGAGGGCGTATCGGTGATTAATCGTTCGATTTTCAGATATTCTTCCTTAGTATCGGCAGTCATACTGGGGATGGTGGCGTTGCCCCAATCCGCCGACGCCCAGCGCCAGCTGGATCGCTTGCTCATTCTGCCGCCCATTCCGGCCGATCCGGCCGACTCGATTTATGTGCTCACACTAGCCTCGGAAGTGCGTGCCCGGCTCGAGGGCCGTGTTCGCAACCGGGTCATGATCATCCCGACGGAGCTGTATTGCGAGGCCCTCGAGGCTTCGGGTTTTGGCTGCACGTTCATTCCGGACGAAAACTCGGCCCTCCAATTAGCCAACTTTCTGAGAGCCGACAGCTACACGGTCGGCACCTTCCGCCGGGATTCCGAGCCGCGCGTGACCATCCGCCTGGTGGATACGGGCCGATCGGGTATCGCGGGGTCGCTGACCGTAATCGGTGATGCCGGAGAGATCGAGGCCAAGGATTTCGCCAAGCCCGTGGTGGACTCGCTTCGCAGTCAGGTGCAGGTTGCCCAGAACGCTCGCGAGTGCTACGAGCGGCGTGATCGAGCCGACCACCGCAATGGTCGAGAGCGCGCCGAGCGTGTGTTCCGCGAATACCCCAACCACCCGTCTGCGGCGCAATGCGTGGCCGACATCTTTGCGGCGACGGACCAGCCCGCCGACAGCATGATTTGGGCGTACACCAAGGTCATCACCGGCGATCCGATGAACGAGCGGGGTTGGAGCGAGCTGGCCAGATTCTACTTTGCCAAGGGTGACACCCTCGGGGCCATCGAATCCTCCGAGAAACGCCTCGGCTTGACTCCGGGGGACATGGAGCTGCGCCTGCAAGTGGTGCGGATGTGGCAGCTCAGCGAGGAATACGATCGGGCGCTGGGCACCGTGGCCGGCGGGCTCGAGATCGATCCGACCCATCCCGACTTGATCCGGCTTCGGGCGCGGTTGTGCTTCGAACTACAGGACTGGGCGTGCACCCTCGACGCGTTCGGGGTGTGGTACGAGTCGGAGGCCGAGCTCGCCAACGACTCGGCGTTTTTCGTTCAGGTCTTGGGGGCGGCGGATTTCGTTCAAGACACCTCTGCGCTTTTCCGGTGGACAGAGGAAGCGGTAGAACACTTTCCGAACTCCCTGCGCTTTTGGCGGCAGCGCACGGCTCTTTTGTCGACCGCGGATGACGGCGAAGCCCTTCTCGAAGCCTACCAACGATTGATGGCGCTGAATCCTGACGATTACACGACCAAGTTGGCGTACGTGAGTAAGCTGGTCGGGACCATCGTGATCGACACGGCCGTGCCATTGGATACGGCCCTGCTGATGCGCGTCGACTCCTTGATGACGATTGTCGCCGAGATGGCCGGTGACGACCCGAACACCAAACGCAGTTTGGCGGTGCTCTACTACACGCCCGCCGCCGCCATGGCACAACTCCAAATGCGTCCCGATCTCGTTATGGCGTGGCTGGAGAAGTCGCTGGGGTATGACCCCCCCGCTCAAGTAACAGTGCCGGCCAAGTTTTTCTGGGGATACATGGCCCTTGTCCATCTGGGGGGTCGATTTCAGGCGGTTATGGATGCCGAATCGTGCGAGGTCTCCCAGGAGTTCGATCGCATGGCCAAGCTCGCTCTCGAACGGATGATCGCGGGAGCCAGCATTTCGCAAAGCACTGCCGACCAGCTCATACCGAGTCTGCAAGACGTCGCCACGGCCGGCAGGCAATTCGTGGACCGGGATTGCGCGCGCGATTAAGGAGCCCGGCCGGTGGACTTGAATTACGATTGCTGGAGTGACTACATTCAGGCCCCGAAATCAAGGGGCTGTAGCTCAGTCGGTTAGAGTGCCGGTCTGTCACACCGGAGGTCGCGAGTTCGAGTCTCGTCAGCCCCGTTCTCCTAAGTCATAAAACCCCACCACTTACACGCTACCTAGAGCGGCCCGTGAGGGCCGTTTTGGCTTTCATGGACACAGCCGTGGACACAAACTCTAGAAGATGGTGCCGATCTCCTCATCGGTGGTAAGTAATTTGTGGAGGGGGACGGGTCCCGGCGTGTTACCCCCGCCTGGAGCGGGCCCGTCGTCGCTTTGCGAGCTTGGCCACGTACTCGCGGACGGCGAGGATATGCGGCTCGTCGGTGATGTCCCCGGCCTGCTCGTTGAATTCCTCGATCGCCTCCCGGATAAACCAACTCAACGACCCCTGCATCGGGAGGATCTCTCTGAATCGCCTGAGCGCCCGGTAGGGGATGCGAACCTGAACGTTCGAACATTTGGCACGGTGAGGCACCGTGTTCTGCTGGTGAATGAGGCGCTCCACTGCTTGTATGTCGTCCATCGCCTTTCTCCCTTGGTGTAGTACACACTTGTACCACGCCCGCAGTTCTTGTTTCCTTGTGCGGCCACACGTAACACTCCGAAAATTAACGCGATACGGGGGTAAAGCGACGTCAGCGTTGCAGGGATTGGCAGAGAGTTTGAGGTATCTCCACGCGACGTTGTCCTCGCAAAGGTTTGTGTGTCCGTTCCAGGCTCCGGGAGACTTTCGTCGCTCCTCGCGTAAGCTGGGGCGCTAAAAAAGCATTGTGGGGGCACGTTTCTAAACCGCCCGACCCCCCCACTGAACCGGGACGCGGGGGGAAACTAGGGTTCGTCTACCGGCAGTTTTCTAGCAAACCATCTAGGCCACTGAGCGAAACACCCTAACGTGCAGCCGAACAAACGGCGGGCGTTTGTGCCCAAGATGTGCCCACGTTACGCCTGT
>JAPULP010000101.1 GCA_027294815.1 Gemmatimonadota bacterium
ACCAGATGCGACGAACCCCCTTGGCGAAAGGAAACCGCGACTGCGCTGTTATCTGGTGACGGTTCGGCGTGGACGTCGGTCGCTGCCGAAAACAGCACGCTGTCCACTCGCGCTCCGGTGTTTCGCAGACGGATGCCCGTATTGTCCGCGTAATACATGACGTATCCGTCACCAGGCTGAGCAGGTGGCGGTTCGGCCGGTACGGGGTCGGGGGCAGGAGCAGGAGCAGGAGCCTGCGACGACCCGCAACCGAAGCACGCCAGAGCGACGGCGACGGAGAGAAGGTGATTCTTGGCAGATGAAACCAATGCGATGCTCCTCGTGATTGTTTGCTTAACGCTGCATATGTTCAACCGCGATCGCTCGCGACGTATCGGATCACTCCGACTTCCTGGCCCCCGCAAGGAGCTCACGTAACTCGTCGTCCGTGCGCAAGCCGAGTCCATCAGTATACGGATACGGTTCTTCGAACACCTGTCCGCCTGCCTCGTACGACAGCAACTTGATCAAGCGCGTTTCGCCGGCGTCGGTGGACGCGATGACGATCCGAGCTTCCCACCGCTTGCCGCTCCCATCGAAAAAGACGCGCGTGTCCGGATCAACGCAGAGTACCCGCACTTCGTCAAGACTCGTAATGACTTGCCCAGGCAACGGACGAATGTGGATCTCACTTTGCGGCACGTCGGCGGCGTTCAGAATGAAGATCTGCGGGCGAGGTCCCTGACGTCGCTCTTCCCGAACCTGCCACGTCCGCTCCTTCACGACTATCACGCCGCGCAGCAAGGGCCGCACCGGCGACTCGTTATCGGTAGCAGCGTCCACTCCGTTTGGCTTGCTTCGAGGCGTCCTCGTCTTTACGGCTCCACCTACCACAGCTCCTCCCCACGCCATGACCATCGGGTAGGCGAGTGTCAACGCCACAAATCCCGATCCCGGCAACCCCATGACACCGCCGGTCACCGCCACCAACTCGCCCGCCTCGCCTACCGCGGCGTTCCAAAGGAGAAGCCAGGTCCAGCCCAGACCCGCCGCCAAGAGCGCCACCAACCCGGGGCGTTCTTCCCGCCGCGCAAGCAAACCCCACAACACGGCCAACAGCGGAACCGCCAACCATCCGATAGCAACGGTAGTGAGCGCAAACGCCGCGCTGATGAGCACAACTTGCAGGGCCGGTCGCTTCATCTATTTCCCATTCCGTAGAGTCAGCACACTGACCACGTCGTTAGTGAGATCGGACCGCTGCCGTGGGAAGAGCACTGCGTCCAACTCGCCCCGTACCCATTGGTCCACCCGGTCGGCGTACCAGGGACTCGCGGGGTTGCCAGACTGTCCGCCGGGATAGGTCGCCCACGCCCGCACTTCAGAAGCCATTTCGACGATCATACGCCAACTCGCACCGAAGCCTCCGCTGCCCGAAGACGGGTTCAAATTACCCGGCCCACCCTGCACCGGGAGATTCCGCCGAGACAACGCAGGAAGGCCAATGAGATGGTTGACCCGGGCGTGTCGAATCTCAGACCAACGCCATCCCCCACCGTCGGGGTCACCGTGCCGTTGCTTGGCCAACTGCAACGCCGCCGTCAGGCTCGCCGATAACACGTCGTCGCGCGTCTCGTTGCGGTCCGCCGTACGACGGTCGTCCCACCACGGGCTATCGGGATAACGCAACAGTCCCGCGATAACCGCAGGGTTCGGCCTCGCCGCCAGGCGGCGGCCGCCGGGAAGGAGCAATTCGTCGAAGGTCTTGAGACCAAGCTCGTTCATGGCGAGCTCGAAGAGAATTGCCCTCTCGTTGTCTTTCGTATAGCGTCTGTCCCACTCGGCCAACAAGCGATACGCCTCTTCGAGATCTGCCTTCCCCTCGGCCGCCTCGAGGAATATCGGCACAAACAGATCAGCCTTAGCGTTCCCGGGGTCGGTGTGAAAACTCCGCATGGTTTCGACGGTCACCTGCGAATCGGATTCCAAGAGCTGGTTGATCCGCATGGCCCGCCATGGGACCGGCCAATTCGCTCCCAAGTATCGCCGGCCCAACTCCGGATCGAGCGGCTGTTGGTTCGCGGACGCGAGGAATCCTTGATCGGGGTTGATGCCCTTCGGGTAATCCTCCACCGGCCAATACCCCTGCCAGTCGTTCGCGCTCTCGCTACCATCTCGCACGACGATGCCGCTCCCGTCGCCCGGTCGGATGGGATAGAGTCCGGTCGAACGAATCGCGATGTTTCCGGCCCGGTCGGCCACGATCATGTTCTGCGCGGGGCCCGCATATGCCGCGACCGCTTCCAGCCATTCGTCAACGCTCGTCGCTGAAAGAGCGTCGGCTAACGTTTCCGTGCCGAGGGGCTGGTCGAGTGCCGTCCACCGCATCGACCACACTCCATCTTCGGAGCGACGCACCGGTCCCCGATGCGTGTAGTAGACCGTATCGGTTGCGAGTATCTCGCCGCGTTCATCGCGGTACTCCTCGATGCGACGCTCCAGCGGGCGCCACTCCCCATCGAGACGATACTGGGTGGGTGCCGCCTCGTCGTCGAGCGTTTCGCGGTAGAAATCCAGTACGTCGGCGCCGGTGTTGGTGAAGCTCCAAGCGATGTCGCGCGTGAAGCCGATGACGACACCGGGATATCCCGGAATCGTCACACCATGAACGTCCATTTCGCCGGGCACCGACATGTGCACTTCGTACCAAATCGAAGGCAACGTCAGCGAGAGATGTGGATCGCCACTCAACAGGGCGTAGCCGTTTGCGGTCCGCGCGGGCGATACCGCCCAGTTGTTGCTTGCTGCCCTACCCCCCGCACCGCCGGGGGCAGGCCACTCCGCATCCAGTCCCCACCCAGGGGCAGGCCCCTCAACAGCCCCTCCCCTCCCAGGGGCAGCCCCCCGCCCGCTACCCCACCCCAGGGGCAGTAGGGGCAGGTTGGTGAGTGCCCACGCGTGCTGCGTCTCCGCGTACAGACGTGCTATTTGATCCGTGTCGGCGGTTGGCTGGCTGGGCGGGGGGAGAGGTGCGAAGTCGAAACGGGGTTCCGGAGATGCATTGGGTTGGATCGGTTGCACGATGGGGTGGTTGACAGGAAACAACGCGTCGGCGGCGGCCTTGCCGACGAGGGCTTCGACACCGGGACGCCACAATTCCTGCGGATCATAGATCAGCGTATACCCCATCCGCTTGTTGAGCAAAATGTTGTGCAGCGGTTCCCACCGACGAGGCTTGCGGCCCAGCAAATGGTATTCAAAGGGGAGGTCGCCCGGCCCCATCGCGTCGATCCACGCGTTCACGCCATCCGCAAAGGCACGAAGCAATCGCGACGTGTGCGATTGGGGATCGCGTTGCCGCATTTCCCGTTCGGCGCTCCATCCCATCCCCAACCGCCGTTGTTGTCGGTCCAGGTCCAACGCCGCCGAGCCGACCAACTCGGTGAGAGTCCCCTCCGGAGCACGGGATTGGAGTTCCAATTGAAACAGCCGATCGCGCGCCACGACGAATCCCAACGCGCGAACGGCGTCTTCCCGTGACGAGGCCCAGATGTGTGGAACACCCCGGACATCGTATTGCACCTCCACCTCGCCAACGAGGCTGGGGAGGGAGGCCGTGTACTCATTCGGTAACGTGGCCGACCGCGCCACCGACCACACACCACCGACCGGATCCAAAAACGGCCCCAACGGGGGAAGCGGTCCGACACCAAATCCGCCCACATAGACGGTGCCCGCCAAGGCGAGCGCGCCGGCGGCTACCCGAATGGGACCTACGGAAGATTGAGAGGTTTCTCGTTCAGACACAGAGGGTTCGGTTCGTGGGGTGGCACCGAGGCCTGCTACGCGGTTATGGGCCCCAGCCAATGTCGCCAAAGGCCTGCAGGACTTCCACCCCTATGCCAAGACCTCTTTTGTCGGTGTCGAAGGCCGGATCATACGCGGTCAACGCGGCCCCCCGCACCTGGAAACGGTCACCGATCAGCTCGAGGGATTCGAGGAGTTCAGACAGGGTCAACCCGCCCTGGGGTTGCCACCCGTTGATGCGTGCCGTTTCGGGGGTCACGACGTCCAGATCGACGTGCAGATAGAGATCGCGGACCCGGCTCGCGATTGCGTCGAGGTGTGTGACGAGGCTCGCGGCGACGCCTCCCGCTCGTATGGCGTCGTAATCACACGTATGCACGGCGGAGACTTCGAGGGCATCTGCCTCGCCTTCGTCCAAGTCCCGCACCCCGGCGAGCAAGACATTGCGCTCCGGGACCGCGCGAAAACCGGGGATCGTCTTCGCCAAGGCGTGCCACGAATTACCGGTCGCAATGTTCAACGGCATTCCATCGAAGAATCCGCTTCCGGTCGTTTCGGCCGTATGGAAATCACCGTGCGCGTCGAACCAGACGATCGCGGCGTCGGTGAGCCCGAGCCCACCTAAGCTTCCGAGACACGTGTTGCAATTCCCGCCGAGTACGATGGGAAACGCACCGTCACGAACCGTATGCTGCACTTCGGTAGCCAAGAGACTGTTGAGGTGAAACACGGCGCCAATTTCGTGTGACGGTATTGCGGAGGATTCAATGACGACCGTCGAGACCTCGTGTCCCGCGTCACGCAGTTGTTGCGCCGCTCCGCCGTCGAGGAACGCCGTCGGCCCCGCGCCGATCGCGACGTCGCGATGGCCGAGATGGTAGGGGGAAGAAATCAATCGGATCTTCATGAGGAGGTTTCAGGTTGCAGGTTTCAGGTTCCAGTGGCGGTGTTTCATGCCCTGGAACCTGACACCTGGCACCTGACACCTCTTAGCACTGGTTGGATCAAATCAACGCGAGGAAGAGGTCCAAGGCCAGCCCGCTTGTCACATCGACGAGCCGTGACCATCTTGTCCACCGCAAAGACCGAAACTCGGAGACATCTACTTGCCGCGCATTAGAGCCGCCCACGCTATCCTATTTACGACGTTCGCCCTCATCCCATCATCGATAGAAGCACAACAACTGTCGCGATTCCTTCCCGGCAGCAGGTTGGTGCCCGTGATTCGAGCCAATCCTCGCGAACCGAGTGCGGGCGCAAAGCTGGTCGGGGTCCTGAACGCGGCCAGCCAATACGGCACCGGCATTGAGGGCGAAGCCCTGATCGGCCATTCGATTCCGTTCGTGCTGCTTTCTGGAGATTCACGGGAGCGGGCGATAGTACTCGGGGTGCAGGGGGCCGTGTTCGGTCGCTTTCTAATGGAGACCGTCGAGCGGGAGCTCATTTCCACCGATTGGATGTTTGCAATCCCGCTCGTCGTATGGCGCGGTCGCAATTGGTATCGCTTCCGCTATCGGCACCTCAGCTCGCACTTGGGAGACGAATACCTCGAGGATTTCGACGCCGAGCGCCTCGATTTCACCCGCGACGCATTCGAGATCACGGTGTATCGCAGCCTCACACCCGGATTCAGTGCGTACGCTGGGGGCGACTTCGCGGTCAACGTCGACCCCATCGGAAGCAAGCGGTTCAGAGTGTTAGGGGGTATCGAACTGACCGATGTCGCGAGTACCGGTGCCGGGCGGTTCTTCGGCGGCGTCGACGTGAACATGTATCAGGATGACGACTGGAAACCGCGGGTCAACGTACAGGCGGGCGTGCTCTTGTTACCCGAGCAGGAGAGGCGTCTCCGCTTCGTGATGGACATGGCGTTCGGACGGTCGATTCAGGGAGAGTTTCACCCTGAGGCGGAGACGGTGATCATGCTGGGGCTGTTGATTGAACTTTAGAGTAGGGTGTAGGGTGTAGGGTGTAGGGTGTGGGGTGTGGGTGTGGGGTGTGGGAAATAGATATGGAACACCAAGATCTACACCCTACACCCTACAACCTACACCCTACTGTATTTTCCCACTCGCCACCCTGACCCCTTCCCCATCCGTCCACGCAAACACCAAATCATCACCCGAGCGAGCCATGTGGGGAAAACCACTGCGTCGTGCTTGACTGGTTTGCGTCACGATCCACGACGGTCCCGTGACTCCCGAAGGTTCGACTCGCCGCGCACGAACCTCCGCCTCGGTTCCGACCTTTTCGAGCCACACCACCAATGCGGAGCCGTCTTGCAACAGCTCGACATCGACGCGTCCAAGGGGGTTGCCATCGTCGACCCGCACCGGGCCGCCGAACGTCACCCCATCGTCGCGCGAAAACGCTACCGACGCGTGTCCGTTGCCGTCGGGAGCGCTGTACCACGCGATCACAACCGTTTCGTCGTTGGTTGCCAAGGCGGGACCGTTGACCGGACACCCGGTGATGTGCCAGTTGTCGTTTCCGACGTGGATCGGATCCGACCAGGCGCCGTCAACGAGACGTGACACGGCAATGTCACGGATCTCTTCCGCACTGCGGTCGCGATAGGCCGCCACCCACGTTCCGTCATGGGTCAGCGCCAACGCCGTCTGGCAACAGTCACACGCCCGCTCGTCGATCAGCAGTTCGTCTCCCAACGCTCCGTCGGCGCCCATCGTGGTGAACCGTACCGACATGGCGCCTGAGGGGTGACCGTCCGGCCCCACCTGGCCCGCCATGGCTCGCCCATCCAACCACATCAGCGCTGCGCCGCCACCGGGTCCCGGCACCATCGACACAAAGCCGTGCTCTTGCGGCGAAAGATCCCGGTGCGGGCGAACGGGGTCACTCCACGTCGCGCCACCGTCGGTGGAACGAGAAAGCATCACGTGATACGCATATGTGGATTTCGCAGTTTTCTCGAGCCAGTGCGCCAGGAGCGTGCCGTCGTGCAACGCAATCAATGACGGGAAGTCTGCCCAATTCACAAAGAAAGCCCGGTTCTCAGCAATGGTCCTCGGTGCCGACCATTCGCCGTTGTAACGCACCGCCATCCGCAGGGCGCTGCCGTCTTCGGTGGGTTCGTGCCAGGAGAACAGAATCTGTCCGTCATTCGTGGCAGAGAGGTTGGGCTCGGCGCTCCCGGGTGGACCGGAGAATTCGACGGTGCCGACTTCGAGCGTCGCCGCTCCCGGGGAGCACGCAGCGATTCCAAACACTAAGAAAAGACGGAAAGTCGGAAAGACGGAAGGACGGAATGCTCTCACTGAACTGTCTCCTGTGTGGCCCAC
>JAPULP010000102.1 GCA_027294815.1 Gemmatimonadota bacterium
GCCGGAATCGTCTGGGCTGCCAGGAGCAGCGCGGCCAGCATAATTCCGTGTCGATATCGCATCTGTTTATCCTCCAACGGGTTAGCCGTCACGGAACGGGAACCCCAAAATAAGGACTCCGAGCCAAAAATCCACCCCCAAAATCCCGTATAGCGTTGAGAATGGGCCAGTTAGGGGCTGGAACCGTGAAATTACTTGAAGGTTGAGGTCCAGGCAGTGATCTAGATCAACTTCAGCCGAGTTCCGACCTTGACGAAGGCCTCGAGAGCCTGGTCCATGTCATCCCGGGTGTGGCCTGCCGAAATTTGGCATCGGACCCGCGCCTCGCCCTTTGGGACGACAGGGAATCCAAATCCGGTCACGAAAACCCCCTCGTCCAGGAGGAGGTTGCTCATCTCAATGGCCTTCGCCGTTTCCCCCAGAATGACGGGGATAATGGGGGTGTCGCCCGCCAGAGGTTTGAACCCCCGAGCCAGAAGCTGG
Organism: Gemmatimonadota bacterium; assembly: GCA_027294815.1. Lineage (GTDB taxonomy): Bacteria > Gemmatimonadota > Gemmatimonadetes > Gemmatimonadales > GWC2-71-9 > B3T1B10. Next base: position 484 of record JAPULP010000102.1, read on the forward strand.
TCACGAAAGTAGGCCGCGTTCTCATGCAGGGTAGTCACCCGCTCGGGGTGCTCGCGGAGGAATCGGACCGCGCCCAGGGCGCTACCGGCCACGGTGCACGGGAGGGCGTTGGAGAACAGCTGAGGGCGGGCGCGTTGGGTGAGATAATCGGTGACGGTCTCCGACGAGGCGGTGAAGCCCCCGGCGGCTCCGCCGAGGGCCTTGCCCAGGGTCGACGTGATGATGTCGACCTCCCCGAGCACCCCGAGGTGCTCGGCGGTGCCGCGGCCGGTCGCTCCCAAGACTCCGGTGGCGTGGGAATCGTCGAGCACCACTGTGGCGTCGTACTGCCGCGCCAACTGCACGATGTCCGCCAGTTTGGCGATATCGCCCTCCATGGAGAACACTCCATCGGTGACCACATAGCGCGTCCGTTTGTCCTGTGTCGCCGCGAGTTTCGCCTTGAGGTCGTCGAGGTCGGAGTGTTCGTAGATCGCCGTTTCACACTTCCCGATCGCCTTGGCGAGTCGCATGGCATCGATGATGGATGCATGGTTCAACCGGTCAGAGATCACGATGTCGTCCGGGCCGGCGAGTGTAGCGAACAGCCCCTCGTTGGCATTCCAGCACGACGCATACGAGAGAGAGGACTCGGTTCCGACCAACTCGGCGAGTTCACTCTCCAGTTCGCGGTGAGCGGTGAAGGTCCCGCAGATGAAGCGGACGCTGGCGGTCCCGGCACCGAAGCGCTCCAACGCGTCTTTGCCCGCCTGCACGACCGAGGGCTCGTTGCTCAGGCCGAGGTAGTTGTTACTCGACAGGATGATGACCTCCCCGCGACCCTCCACGGTCACCCGGGGCGCTTGAGGGGAGTCGAGATGCATGAGCCGCTTGTACACCCCGCCTTGGCGAAACTGGTCCAGCTCGCCGCGGAGCCTTTGTTCCATCGTGGCGTTCATGCCGTTCCTCCGATTTCGAGGATCACCTTACCTGCCTCGCCCGATCGAATGGTGCGGAGCGCGTCGTCGATTTGCTCCATCGGGAAGGTGTGGGTGATGACGGGGGAGGGGTCGAAGAGTCCGGACTCGATGAACGATCGCATCTGATACCACGTCTCGAACATTTTCCGTCCGACGACGCCGTACAGCGTGAGGCCTTTGAAGATGACGTCGTTGGCCACACGAATCGGGACCTCGTGTTGCGGGATCCCGAGGAATTGCACTCGCCCGCCGGGACGCGCGCATTCCAGCCCCTGGCGGATGGCCACGGGGTGGCCGGACATCTCGCATACGACGTCGACGCCTTCGGATTTCGTCTCATCCATCACCCGATGGACGACGTCTTCGCGCGTCACATCGATGCACACGTGTGCGCCCATGTCGCCGGCGAGTTCGAGCCGTCGGGGATTGAGATCGGCGGCGAAGACACGCGCGGCACCGGCCGCCCGGGCAACACCGACAGCGAAGCAGCCGATGGGTCCGCAGCCGAGCACGAGAACGGTGCTTCCTGGGATTTCGGCCGTCAGCACCGTGTGAAACGCGTTGCCCATCGGATCCATGATGGCGCCCATGACCGTGGAGATGTCGCCGAGCCGCATCACGTTTGACGCTGGCATCGCGATGAATTCGGCGAAAGCTCCGTCCCGATCGACCCCGATGATTTGAGTAGTCGGACATACGTGTCCTTGCCCCGTTCGGCTCTGTCTCGTGTGTCCCGAAACGATGTGTCCCTCGGCAGTCACGCGCTGCCCGATGTGGAAAGCGTCGCCGACGTCTTGGCCGATTTCGACGATCTCGCCGGCGAATTCGTGTCCGACGACAATCGGAGGTTTGATACGACTTTGGGCCCATTCGTCCCAATCGGCAATGTGAAGATCGGTACCGCAGACACCGGCGTGTTTTACCTGAATCACGACATCAGTGAGCCCGCAGTCGGGTTTGGGAATGTCAGTGAGCTTCAGGCCGGGAGCCCGCTCTAATTTCTGGATTGCGCGCATCAAATTCTCGCGGGAAGGTCGGTGAAATAGTGCCGAATAATATAATCGGCGGAGCTGAAACGGCACGAAAGGCGCGGGTGAATGGTGATTTTCCTCACAGACGCTCCAATGAAACGCTCTACGTTGGGACGGTCACGCCAAGCGGCCAACAACCTTGATCGCGCGTTGACGGGAACATTTTCGGAGAGCGGATCGATGCTCGATCACGGGTTCACACTCGAATTATTTGCGCGCTTCATTCGTTTGGTTGCGGGAAAAACCAAATGTTGGTCGGTACTTGCTGTTGCCGAATCCGAAAAAAAGTATTGCGCGTTTTGATGGTATGTATAATATTCGCTTCGACTTAAGCGCCGACCGGAAAAATAATTGTATGAAGCGGCCTCGACGCTACAAACTAAAATGCCATTCCAAGCGATGTCTCAAATTTGAGGCAGCGCCGGCGTTCCTTTCCGACGGCGCTATTTTGGTTCCCCTCTTTTCGATTTCCAAACCAAGAACTGAACTCGACGAATCTGCGAAAGGACGCCGGACGACTAGTCTGGCAGGCCGATCGTCGATTGAGGCTTCCACTCGTTTGCGTGAGCACGCAAGAGTGGTCGGCGGCGATCGCCGCACAACCTGAGGTCCGTCTAATCCGGACGGATCGACGCATTCATCCCGGGAGGAGTTTTCATGGCAGCTAAGCGAAGGGCCAAGAAGGCCACCAAGCGCAAGGCGACCAAGCGCAGAAAGGCCACGAAGCGCAAGACGACCAAGCGCAAGGCCACGAAGCGCAAAGCGACCAAGCGCAAGACCACGAAGCGCAAGGCCACGAAGCGTAAGGCGACCAAGCGTAAGGCCACCAAGCGCAAAAAGGCTACGAAGCGCAAAAAAGCTACGAAGCGTAAGGCGACCAAGCGCAGAAAGACCACGAAGCGTAAGGCCACCAAGCGCAAGGCCACAAAGCGCAAGGCCACCAAGCGTCGTCGCAAGGCGAAGAAGGCCGCGCCAGGGCCGAAGCGCCGTCGCCGCTAGGCGGGCGCCGCAGTTCAGTACAGTACGTTGCACGGGGGCCGGCCGCTTTGCCGGCCCCGCGACGTTTAGGGGGTCAAGTCGGGATCAGGGTTGTGTCGCGAGGATCCAATGAGGACGGCCCTCCCGCGCCGGCGAGTCTATCTCCCACCCCTCGTAATGCCGGTACCACACTTCCTTGGGAATAGGATCTTG
>JAPULP010000103.1 GCA_027294815.1 Gemmatimonadota bacterium
GGCTCGTCGCGCCAACGGCGTGTTGAGACCACCGGCCCGCGCGCGCACCTCGCGCTGAAAGGCTGCCAGGACCGAGTCGACACGTACACCGTCGCGAATCACGCTCATGCTCGCGCGGTACGAGTCAACAAACAGATCCCACGTCTCCCGCTGGGCGGCCGTCCATTGCCCCGATACGGGAGCCGTACGCCCGACGTCGCTTTGGTAATGATCCACCTCGCATCCGATGTCGATCCGCGCCAACTCGCCCGCTTCCATGCGGCGGTTTAGGTGCCGGTAATCGGCGAAGGCCTCGAAGGTGGCGGGGAAAACCGCGTTCGGGCCGGTCTGCGCCCATGGCCACCACGAAAGATTCTGCGCATCGTTGGCCAAACAAGCGGCAACGATCTCACTCTCGACGTCGCGTTGCATGCGGCCTGGTCGGACACCGCGCAGTCCTGCGAGGAATCCTTCACTCGCTGCGTGGGCCGCCCGTCGTATCGCATCTACCTCGCTCGACGACTTGATGGCTCTGAGCTGCATGATGTCGTTCCGTGCAGCGACGACTTCGACGTCGGGCCACTTGGTCGCGATGGAGTGCTGAAACGCGGCGCCCATACCGGCAAACGGATCTAGTCCGGGTGGAGGTGGAAAGCCGGATGTCTGTCCTTCGACATACAGCTTGATCGTCGTATCCTCGGCAACACGTGCATCGATGTACGGGGCGAGCTGTTCCCAGGTCCGTACGTCGGTGAGGGCCAGAGCGCGCACACCCTCTTCGCCCGGCGTGACACGCACGCCGTACGCCTGCAGGCCTCCGACACCCCCCGGAACAAAAAGGATCGACTCGCCCTTTGGTGCATCCAATACCAGTACGCCACCGATCTGCCGCTCGAGCCCGGTCAAGTAGTAGAACGTCGGGTCCTGTCGTTGCCCAGGCTCGGGCCACGGTTTGAGTGCCCAGCGAGAGTGCGTGAGGAAGATCCCGTCGTTCAGGCGCTCCATCAACGCCGCGCGGCGGGCCTGGAATTCTCCCGGATCGTCGGGAAGACCCTTCTGCGCGAGTAGCGGAGTGGGGATCAGCAGCGGAAAGAGGAGCAGGGTGGAAAGTGATTTCATAACCGATCCCATGATCTAGGGCTTCCTACGAGCGAGCCAGTAATCCACGGACAGGCGATCGTCCGAGGCCGGCATGGTCAGTACAAAGAGTAGGAGCGCCGTCCGAGGAATGACGTGCGTATGAAATTCGAACATGGGGTTCGCGAGCAAGTGCCCAAAGGTTACGATGATCAAGACGCCGCCGAGCGCGAGGAGCGCTGGACGCGTCCACAGTCCGACCAAGAGCAAGGCGCCTGCAACGAATTCTACGAATGGAATGATCGTCCCTACCGTCCACAGAGACCACATCGGTAGAAAAGTGTCCGCATAGGGCTCGGTGAACCAACGGCGAGCATGACCGACCGGGCCTAGCGTGAACACCTTCCACTGTCCGGCCATGAAGAAGATCAGACCGAGTATGGCTCGAGCAATGAAAATGGCCCAGGTGCGGCCGTGGATCTGACTGATGTTCATCGGAAGTGAAACATCGCAAGGCGACGGTGAGCGGGCAACACCGATTCGGCCATTCGGATCCGCCGGTTTGGCCCTTTATCCACCACAACCTCGTGCTCGACACGGCGAGCCTCCGTTTCACGCCAGTGGGGTCGATCCTCTGGTCGTCCTGCGCGATAACTGAGGTGCAACTCTCTTCGACCTCAGCAGTTGGATGGTCACTCCCGCCCAAGAGCCATCATGGGATCCGACTGCGCCGCCCGGACGGCAGGAACGAATGTCGCCAACAGAGTCGCAGCGGCCAGACCTACCGCACATGCAACCATCAACAACGGATCGACAGCGTTTGCCTCGAACAAGAATCGATCGAGAACTCGCACGGAAGACCACACGACCGCAACGCCAATCGCCAAACCTATCCCGGCTAGCACAAGACCGTGTCGCAATACATCCCGAATAATGCGTCGGTGCGCCGCGCCGAGTGCCATACGAATGCCAATCTCATGAGTGCGCTGCGCTACCGCATACGCGACGATGCCGTACACACCGACCAAGGCCAGGATCCCAGCCAAGCCCGCGAAGAAACTCAACAGTAGGGTCTGGAATCGGGGTTCGGACACCGACTGCCCGATGAGAGCATCCATGGTAAGTGCCCTATTGACGGGCAAATCACCATCGACCTCCCATATGGCACGATGGGCCGCGGCGAGGGCGAGGTCGGGACTGTTCCTCGCCTTCAGTACCACCGACATGTGGCGGCTCGGCGCTTGGGCAAAGGGTTGGTACAACTTGGGACGCCAGGCGGCGGTGAGTCCCTCGTGTCTCACGTTGCCTACTACTCCAACGACTACCATCCACTCACTGCTTCGCGGGAATCTTACTCGCCGACCAATGGGATCCGATTCCGGCCAATACTCCTCCGCCATCGCCTCGGTCACGATGGTGACCGGTACAGATCCGTCGCGATCCGCTGCGGTGAAATGTCGTCCCGCCCGCAACGGTATCTGTAGTACATCGAAGTATTCAGGCGTGACCACCGCCCGTTCGATGTCTATCATCTCCACCCTCGAGTTCCTCTCGACCGCCAACGGTCCGAACCCGGCAGGGTCTGCAAAGGGAAGTTCCCTTATTGCTCCTACGGATGTTACACCCGGAATAGCCGCGACACGTTGCATCATCATCTCGAAGAACGACACGGTGCGTTGGGCGTCGGGATAGCGCAACTCCGAAAGCGTCATCTCCATCGTGGCCACATTCTCAGCCTGGAACCCCAGCTCCACGGCGGTGAGCCTCACGAAGCTTTTGAGCAACAGGCTGGCGCCTACCAAAAGCACAAACGCGATGGCGATCTCGCCCACCACGAGAGTCGATTGCGCGCGGTTGCCACCGCGTGTGCCGGCGGTGCCCCGTCCAGATTCCTGCAGCAACGCGGAGATGCCAAGTCGCATGGCGCGAGCAGCCGGAAGCAAGCCGGTGAGGACGGCGGTGCCGATACCCAGTGCGACCGCAAAGAGTAGAACCTTGAGGTCGAGGGAGATCTCACTCGTTCGCGGAAGACTTGCCGGTAGCAAGAGCTTCAACGGACCCATGCTCGAGGCCGCAACCGCAATACCGATGGCCGCGCCGAGTGACGCAATGATCGCGCTTTCGCTCATCATCTGTCGCAGGAGTCTTCCCCTACCCGCACCAAGCGCGGAGCGTACGGCTATTTCCTTGCGCCGCTCCGTTGCTCGCGCAAGGAGCAGACCTGCGACGTTCGCGCACCCGATGAGTAGTACCGCCCCTACCGCGCCAACCAACATGAGTAACGCTGGTCTTGCTCCCCCAACCACGTCCGCGTACCGCGCGATAACCTTTACGTCGTCGCCGTTGTTGGCTCCTGGATTCGCATCGGCAATCCCCTTGGCGACCCTACTCAGGTCAGCACGAGCGCGATCCAGCGTTACCTCTCCGTTTAGCCTACCCACGACACCGAGTTCCCCCCAACCACGTGAGCGCTGTTTGTCTTCATCGTCCATCGTGGTCCACAACTCGATCGCGGGGTGTGGGAAATAGAACCCGGCAGGCATTACCCCAACTACCGCATACTGATGATCGTTGAGCGTGACCGTTGCTCCGACGATGCTGCTGTCACCCGCAAAGGATCTCATCCACAACCGATGACTCAACACGACCGCCGAGCTTGCGCCTACGGCATCTTCAACGGCGACGAGGGTACGTCCCAACAAAGGACCCACGCCGAGCGTGTGGAATAGCCCCGATGTCACCCGTGCGCCGCCGATTCGCTCTGGCCGATCAGCCCCCGTAAGTGTGAACTCGCCGTCAATGAACGCGCCCAGGGCTTGGAACGAGCTGTTCATCTCGATCCAATCTCGGTAGTCCATCATGGACGGCGAGTATCCTCTATTCCACATGTATTGAAATCGGGGAACATCCGAATGCTCCCACTCGGAATTCACCGAGCGGATGGTTACCAACTGTCCGGGCTCGATATATGGAAGGGGACGGATCAACACGGCGTTGACCACACTGAAAATCGCAGTGTTGGCACCGATGCCAAGCGCCAACGTCAGTATAGCAACCGCACTGAAACCCGGCGCGCGAACGAGCCCGCGTGTTGCGGAACGGATGTCGGACACGATGCCGGTCATTGCGCCAAATGACATGGTGTGCGATGTGCGCCTACTGTCCCTGCGAAGACTGCGTGCGTGAATGGCAAATGAAACGATCTGCCGCCAATACCAGAATGCGGCGAACCACCTGCCATCCCGCTGCACTCGCTGGGTGAACAACTCGTCGAGTGCACCTTGCAACGTTGGCTCGGCCCGGTGGAGGGCCATGCGGCCTAGAATGAAGCGCGCAAGACGCGGCGGTCTGGACGGTCGTTTCATGGCTGCTCGTCCAACACGGGTTCGACACCGTCCCACAGCTTCAAAAATGCCTGTCGCGATCCGCGCATCATTTGCAACGCCTTCGAGGTCAACCGGACGTACCGCCGCGGGTGGCTGGCTTTGCCGCCGTCTGACGGATCGACCAGGCGGGACTCCAACAGTTCCTTCTTCTCCAACCGACGCAGCGCCACGTAAATGGCAGCGAGCGATACGTTTCTACCCGCCGACGATTCCAACTCGTTGAAGATCGCTACGCTATACGCGTCGGTGCCGAGGCGAAGGATCGCCAGGAGGACGTGGTGCTCGAACTCTCCGAGGACAGCTTGGGGCATGGTCGCTCACATTGACTAGCGTTGCTATATAATAATCAATGTTGCGATGACTAGCAACGCTATACATTATTCCCGCCCTGCTTACTCCGCTCTCAACGCATTCATCGGGTCGATTCGCGTCGCGCGTCTGGCCGGCAGGTAGCAGGCCAAGAGTGCGACGCCAAGCAGGAGGGCCACGGCCGTGAGGAACGCGGTGATGTCCAACGCCTCCACGCCGAATAGCATCGATTCCAATAACCGGGCCGTACCCATTGCGCCGGCCACACCGACGCCCGCTCCGATGACGGCGAGGGTCATCCCCTGCCGCACCACCAGCTTCAGCACGGAGGTGGTCGCCGCGCCGAGCGCGATGCGCAAACCAACCTCCTGCGTGCGCTCGCCAACGGTGTACGCCATGGTGCCGTAGATGCCAACCGAGGCGAGAATCAGCGCTACCGCGGCGAAGCTGGACAGCAACAGGGTGTAGAACCTTGGGGCTGCGATGGTGCCGGCGATGCGCCCCTCCATGGAGTTGACGTCGGTAGGAATGTTGGGATCGACATCCCACACAGCGCGTTGCAGTGCCCCAGCGACCGCGGCAAAGCCGGCCGTC
>JAPULP010000104.1 GCA_027294815.1 Gemmatimonadota bacterium
AGTCGGGTGACCTCGGGACGATCTACTATCTATACAGTCAGCGGGTAAACCTCGGGCAGGTGCGTCCCGATGAGAACGCGCTGTGGAGCTTCGGACCGCACGACGTGTCTGTCGCATTGCGATTGCTCGGTGAAGCTCCGGTCCGGGTGGCCGCCCATGGGAGGAGTTATTTGCAACCCGGCATCGAGGACGTCGTGTTCCTCCTCCTCGAGATGCCGTCGGGAGCGATGGTGCACGTTCAGATGTCGTGGCTGGATCCTCACAAGAAACGGCAATTGACGGTGGTGGGATCCCACAAGATGGTGGTGTTCGACGACATGCAAGCCAGGGAGAAGATCAAGATCTACGATAAGGGAGTTGACCGACCCCCGGCGTACGCATCGTACGGCGAAAGTCTCGCCGTCAGAGAAGGAGAGATCGTGATCCCGCGCATTCCCAACGTCGAGCCGCTCCGGGCGGAGCTGAATCACTTTGTGGCGGTGGTCCGGGGAGAAGCCGAGCCGCGTGCCGGAGTACAGGACGGCTTGGAGGTAGTGCGCATCTTGGAAGCGGCGTCGGAGTCGCTTCGGAATGGAGGACGGGTGATTGAAATCGGGCCGGCGAGCGCCCGCACGCAATGACGACCAAGCACGATCTCCTTGCCAAGGCCGACAACCGGAGCGCCATCTTTGGTGTCGTAGGTCTGGGATATGTCGGTCTGCCCCTCGCGATCGAGTTGGCGCGCGGGGGTTATCGCGTGCTCGGATTCGACATCAATCCGGATCTGGTCGAAGCGGTGAATGGCGGGACCTCCCATGTGGGCGACGTTACTTCTGAAGTGCTGACCGAGTTCACGTCCGATGGCCGCATCTCCGCCACGAGCGACATGACGCGATTGGCCGAAGCGGACGTTGTGTCCATTTGCGTGCCGACGCCGCTTTCCAAGACGCGGGATCCCGATGTGTCGTTCGTGATGGCAGCGGCCGATTCGTTGGCCAAGACGGTCCGCCCAGGCCAGGCGGTGGTTCTGGAGAGCACGAGCTACCCCGGCACCACGCGCGAGCTCCTCTTGCCACGGTTGCTGGAGACCGGGCTCGAGGTGGGCAAGGATTTCTTCCTGGCGTTCAGCCCCGAGCGTATCGATCCGGGTAATACGCAGTGGGGGACTCGCAACACCCCGAAGGTGCTGGGTGGGGTTACCGACGCCTGCCGTGACGTGATCCTCGCCCTCTACGAGCCGGTGTTCGATCAGCTCGTTCCCGTGTCGTCACCGGAAGTCGCCGAGTTGGTGAAGCTGCTCGAAAACACTTTTCGGACGGTGAACATCGGCTTGGCGAACGAGATGGCGATCGTGTGTGACAAGCTCGGCGTCAACGTGTGGGAGGTCATCGATGCGGCCGCGACCAAGCCGTTCGGTTTCATGAAATTCACCCCCGGTCCCGGGTTGGGCGGCCATTGCATACCGGTGGATCCGCACTACCTCGCATGGAAGATGCGTAGTCTCAACTACAAGACGCGTTTCATCGACGTGGCCGGGGAAGTCAACTCGGAGATGCCGGCGTTTTGGGTGCGGAAGGTGGTCGAAAAGCTGAACGATCGATCTAAGGCCGTGCGTGGATCGAGCATCTTGGTCGTGGGCGTAGCCTACAAGAAGGACGTCGATGACGTCCGCGAGAGTCCGGCGCTCGACATCATCAGGCTGCTCCTCCACCAAGGCGCTGGTGTGCGGTACCACGATCCTTTCGTGGCCCAGATCCGCGACGACTCGGTATCACTCGACTCCGTACCACTGACGGAAGATGAGGTGCGGTCGGCCGACTGCATCGTGCTGGCGACCGACCACACGAGCCTGGACTACGATTTGTTGAAGACCGAATTGCGTAACGTGGTAGACACGCGAAACGCACTGCGAGGCGGAGAGTGAAGTGAACGTTGCGGTAGTGGGAACCGGATACGTTGGCCTCGTCGTGGGCGCTTGTCTGGCCGAAATGGGGAATAGCGTTATTTGTGCCGACGTTGACGACGACAAGATCAAGCAGCTCAAAGCCAACCGGATTCCGATCCATGAACCCGGCCTCGAGCCGCTCGTGACCGAGAACCAAACGGCGGGACGGTTGACCTTCACGACCGATGTGGGTGCTGCCGTCGACGCGTCCGAGATCGTGTTCATCGCCGTGGGCACACCACCGGGTGAAGACGGCTCGGCCGATCTGCAACACGTGTTGGATGTGGCGGGGACGATCGGCGACCACATGAACACCCCGAAAGTCATCATTACCAAGAGCACTGTACCCGTCGGCACGGCAGACAAAGTCCGGGCCACCATTGCGTCTCGCACGACCGTCGATTTTCACGTCTGTTCCAATCCGGAGTTTCTCAAGGAAGGTGCCGCGGTCGAGGACTTCATGAAACCGGATCGGGTAGTGGTCGGCGTCGACTCTCAGGAGGCGGCGGACATCCTCACCGAGCTGTACAGTCCTTTTGTCCGCACCGGCAACCCACTCATCTTCATGGATATTCCGTCGGCGGAACTGACGAAGTACGCAGCAAATGCCATGCTGGCCACTCGCATCTCCTTCATGAACCAGGTGGCGGAGCTTTGCGAGAAGGTCGGAGCGGACGTGAATCACGTGCGCAAGGGCATCGGTTCCGACAGCCGGATAGGTCCTGCCTTCTTGTTCCCTGGCCCAGGCTACGGCGGATCGTGCTTTCCCAAAGACGTTCGCGCTCTTTTGAAGACGGGTGAGGAAGTCGATGTGTCTCTGGATCTTTTGGAGTCCGTCGAAGCCGTCAACGATCGTCAAAAGCTGAAACTGCTGGAGAAAGTGTGCGGCGTGTTGAACGGCGAGCTTGAGGGGAAACAAGTCGCGGTGTGGGGTCTGGCCTTCAAAGCGGAAACGGACGACATGCGTGAAAGTCCGGCAATCCCGCTCGTCCAAGGGCTCTTGAAAGCCCGGGCCCGCGTTCGGGCGTACGATCCAGTGGCAACGGAAAATGCCAAGCAGATCTTTGGAGATCGTATCGAGTACTGTCCCAATGAGTACGAAGCGCTGAAAGACGCCGACGCGCTCGTCATCGTCACCGAATGGCGCGCCTTTCGCAATCCGGACTTCGGCAAAATGAAGGAACTGATGCGACAGCCGGTGCTCGTCGACGGGCGAAACCTCTACAAGCCCGCGAAACTCAGAGCTCTTGGATTCGTGTACGCCGGGTTCGGGCGACCGTAAGTGAGAGTTCTCATTACGGGGGCCGCCGGGTTCCTCGGCTCGCATCTGGTCGATCGATTCCTGAAGGACGGTCACGTCGTGGTGGGGATGGACAACTTCATCACTGGTTCGAAAGACAATGTCCGGCACCTCCACGCGAGTGAGAACTTCGAGCTTGTGGAGCACGATGTTTCCAAGTTCATTGACCTGGGGGGGGACTTGGATGGCGTTCTTCACTTCGCGTCACCCGCCAGTCCAATCGATTACCTCGAACTTCCGATTCAGACGCTCAAGGTTGGTTCGTTGGGTACGCACAATACGCTTGGCGTAGCGAAGGCCAAGAACGCGAGATTCTTCCTGGCGAGCACCTCCGAGGTGTATGGAGACCCCGCGGTGCATCCGCAGCCAGAGTCGTACTGGGGCCACGTGAATCCGGTTGGCCCGAGAGGTGTGTACGACGAGGCCAAGCGTTTCGCCGAGGCGATGACGATGGCCTATCACCGCTATCACGGACTCGACACGAGAATCGTGCGGATCTTCAATACGTACGGCCCCCGCATGCGTCCGGGTGACGGTCGTGTCGTCTCCAACTTCATCGTTCAAGCCTTGAGAGGCGATCCGATCACGGTGTACGGCGATGGAGAGCAAACACGGTCATTTTGTTACGTAGATGATCTCGTCGAAGGGATCTATCGGTTGTTTCACGATGGGGGTGCGGATCCGGTCAATATCGGTAACGATGGCGAGTTCACGGTCAGGGAACTCGCAGATCTGGTGGTGCGCCTCGTCGGCAGCGAATCCAAGATCGTTTTGGAGCCTTTGCCGGTCGACGATCCCAAGCAGCGCCGGCCGGATCTCACACGCGCCGGCGACATGTTGGGGTGGGGTCCCAAAATTCCTCTGGAGGAAGGTCTCCAACGAACGGTGGAGTATTTCCGGCAGGTCGTCCGGACGTGAACCGTATCCTCATTACCGGAGCAGCGGGTTTTATTGGGTCGCACGCCTGTCGTGCGTTCCTGGAACGGGAGTGGTCGGTAACGGGGCTCGACAACTTCGATCCGTTCTACGCCCGCACTATAAAGGAACAGGGTCTCGCCGAACTAGTGGACGAATCCAACTTCCGGTTCGTGGAGGGAGACATCCGTGACGCGGCCACCGTGAGCCGGGAACTCGAGGGTGTCGATCTGGTGCTGCACCTCGCCGCTCGAGCGGGCGTTCGGCCAAGCATCGAGGACCCTGAATCCTACGTTTCCGTCAATGTCGGTGGGACCGCCACGCTGCTGGAAGCGTGCAACAAACTCGACATCAAACGATTCGTATTCGGGTCGTCCTCGTCGGTCTACGGAGACAGCACTGCCGTGCCGTTTCGGGAAGACGCCCCCGCGGTGGATCCGATCTCGCCATATGCGGCGACCAAAAGGGCTGGTGAGCTGCATTGTAAGGTCTATTCCCATTTACACGGTTTTCGCATCGCGGCGCTTCGGTTTTTCACCGTGTATGGGCCGCGGCAGCGCCCAGACCTGGCAATACACAAATTCGCGCACCTCATGAGCGCGGGAACCCCGGTTGTGCAGTTCGGAGACGGGTCCTCCGAACGCGACTACACGCACGTCGATGACATCATCCAGGGGACGGTGGGAGCGGTAGAGTGGGTGATGCACGGCGGCCCTGGTTTCGAGGTGTTCAACCTAGGTGAATCGAAGACCACGCGCTTGGCGGACTTGATTGAGTTGATCGGCAGCGCACTACAGATCGAACCGAAGATTGAAATCCAGCCGGTGGCTCCGGGAGACGTGCAACGCACCTTTGCCGACATCAGCAAAGCGAGAAGCGTCTTGGGATACCACCCCCAGATTTCGATCGAGGACGGTGTTCCACGGTTCGTCGAATGGTATCAGGCCACGTATGGATGTCCCACCTGAGAATCTCCTAGAGCGTGCCAAGGAGCGGTTCGAGCTCCACGATTATTACGGCTGCGTGCACTTCCTGGAGGAAGTCATCCAGTCGGGCAAAGCCTTTGCGGACGCCCACCACCTCCTCGGCCTGGCTTTGCACTTGGCGGGCCGTTCCGAGAAAGCGCTCGAGTCGTTCGATCGGGCCCTCGACTTGAACCCTCGGTATCACGAAGCCCACATCCACCGTGGTATCGTGCTCAACGAGCTGGGCCGTACCGCCGAGGCGGAGCAGGCGTTCAAGGGGGCGGCGGCCGCCAGACGGGCAGACCGTGACGGGATTCCCGGACTCTACGCCGCCAAGCTGGCCAATCACCATGCGCAACTCGGCGAGGCGTACGCGGAGGCCGGGGCGATGGATGCCGCCATCGATCAGTATCGTACGGCCTTGCACCTGGGACCGACATTTCACGACTTGCGGTATCGCCTGGCCCGCATGCTGCTCGAGGTTGGAAGGTCATTGGAAGCACGTGAGGAGCTGGAAACGCTGGTTGCCGCCAAGCCCGACGCAAGGAACATCCATTCCACCCTGGGCTTGGCCTATTACGTTTCGGGCGAGATTGATCGTGCGGAAGCGACCTGGAAAGCCATTCAGCAGAAACACCCGGACGACGTTCGGGTACGGGCGTATATAGCGATGCTCAGGCGAGCGAATGAGAAAGAATAACCCCGCACAGATCGTCGTAGCCGCCGTACTCGTGATGACGGCCTGCGGAGGCGCGGCCGCGGATCACGAGACCCTGGGCGACCAGGCCTACGTCGAACGGAGATTCGGCGAGGCCTTGGCTGAATTCCAATTGGGCTTGCGACAGGGTGTGAGCAGCGGGGGCCTGCGCCTAAAAGCCGGCATGGCCGCGCTCAACGCACGCGATTTGGTCGAGGCGGCCGTTCAGTTCGAAGCCTTGGCCGTGGAACACGAGGACCAACTGGCGATCGCTGCGGACGGGTTGGGACGGGTGGCCCGCGCTGCCAGCGCCGAGGGCAACGGACCGGCGCTTCGGGCGGCCCTGCAAGGGTTGCGCAGTGTCGCCCCGGGCAGAGCGCTCGGTACGTTTGCCAACGAGCTGGCCGTGGGACTGGGAGAAAACAGTAGTCCGGCCGAGGCCGTCGCCATCCTGCCGTTTGCCGCGGCGGCGGCGCCCGACGCCGGCTTGCAAGATTCCCTGATGTACACGTACGGGATCGCACTCGCGGAGGTCAACCGCTGTGAAGAGGCCTTGCCGGTGTTCGAGAGTCTGGTTCGGCGCGGCCGGAAACCGGCGGTTCAGTCGGGCGCGCGCGGCCGGGCGACCACGTGCGCGCTGGTTTTGGGTCGCAGGGATTTGTTCCAAGGGGCGCAAGACGATGCAGAGGCTTGGTTTTGTCGAGCAATCGAAATCGGAAACAACAATTACGCCGCGCGTGCCGCACACCTTGGCCTCGGCAACATCTGGTTTTCGCGAGGCGATTATCTGGGAGCCCGCACCGCCTACGCCCAAGCCATGGTCGGCGTCAGTCAGAGGGACTCGCTCTACCAGAGAGCACGCCGGGCGCGGGATCGGATTAGCGGACTCGACCTCCTGCGACCGCCGGAACAGACACCCCGCCGACGGTGTTAGGTACTTCGTGCAAAGACTCTTGATCTTCCTTGTTTCTGTCTTGGCGGTGGCCGGCTGCGCCAAAGAGTTTCGGCCACGGGACTACCCGTCGCCTCAGGTGCTGCTCGAGGTTTCCGAAGAATTGTTTCGGCGTGGAAAGTGCGCCGACGCGGGGTTGGGATTCCGATCTGTCACCCAGCAGTTGCCGGTGCGCGATACGACTGCCGTGCGCGCCAGATTCCTGCTTGCCGAATGTCACTTTACTGCGGGGGCGTTTCTCGAGGCCGCGAGGCAGTTCCGGCGAGTGGCGAACGAGGCCCCCGGTCATGCGCTCGCGCAGCGGGCGCTCCTTCGATCGGGCGACTCTCAAGCCCAGCTCTGGACCAACTCGGAGCTGGACCCGACGTACGGTGAAGCCGCGCGAGTGACCTATCAAGAGGTCGTGGCCCGGTATCCCAGGACGTCGGTGGCCGCTCGGGCGAGCCTCAAACTCGCCGCGCTGGGGGAGCGTTTTGCGGAAAAAGAGTACAACGTGGGGAACTACTACTACCGGTTGAAGGCAAACTTGTCGGCGATTCTCTACTATAAAACGGTTGTCAGTGACTACGGTGCGACGTCGTATGCACCGCTGGCACTCATCCGCTTGGTCGAGGCGTACATTCGTCTCGAATACCAAGAGGAGAAGACCGAGACGTGTGACAACCTACGCCGTTTCTATCCAGACGTCCCCCGCTTGGACGAGGTCTGCCCGACCGAGGGGGAGGGGGGATTGCCGTAGGCCCGTGCGGATCGGCGTCCTGGGTGGCTCATTTGATCCGGTTCATCTAGCGCATCTGACCGTGGCCGAGGCCGCCGCCGCGGGTCTTGGTCTTGCACAGGTCCGGTTCGTTCCTGCCGCGGAACAGCCGTTCAAACCCAAAGGGCATCACGCCGCGGCCCAGCATCGGGTCGCCATGCTCGAACTCGCACTGGCGGATCGCGCCGAGTTCGTCCTGGATCTCCGAGAGATCGAGCGTGGAGGGATCTCCCATACGGTGGAAACGCTGGCCAGCCTGCGTCACGATTTCCCGGGCGATGAGTTATTTTTGATGGTTGGCGCCGATGCCGCCCTCGAGTTGCCGAGATGGCGGGATTCGTCTCGGATCGGTGAAATGGCTCAGGTCGTGGCCATGTCGCGTGCGGGGGCAGTTGCGCCGGCCGCTCCGTACATCGCGCAGTCGATCACGGTGCCTTCCCTCGACATCTCGTCCTCTGCGGCGAGGCAGGCGGTGCGAGAGGGCACGTCGCTTGGGCACCTCGTGCCCGAGTCCGTGGCCGAGTACATACGAACTCACGAACTGTATTACAGTGGCGACTGAATGAAGAACTTTTTCAAAAAAATCATCAGGTCGCGTTTCCAGCGCGAGCTCAAGAAAATGCAGCCGATTCTCGACGCGATTCACGAGCACGAGAAGCGGCTGGCTTCGCTGTCCGAGGATGACATCAAAGCCCAGACCGAAAAGCTCCGCGGCATGCTCAAAGAGCGTTATGGCACGCTCGAAGAAGAGTTGGCCGCGAAGAAGGCAGCCAAACATGGGTGTGCAGACCCGGCGGAGCGTGACGACCTCGACAGCGAGGTGCACAAGCTCGAAGACCAGCTCAAGGATGAAATCGAAGCTGCGCTGAGCGACGTGTTGCCGGAAGCCTTCGCGACGGTGCGCGAAGCGTGTCGCCGTCTCATGGGAACAAAGGTCCAGGTCACGGGCCACGAGCTTGAATGGGACATGATCCCGTACGACGTTCAGCTCATCGGCGGGATCGTTCTCCATCAGTCTTGCATTGCGGAAATGGCGACGGGCGAAGGCAAGACTCTCGTGGCCACGCTGCCACTGTACTTGAACGCCCTCCCGGGACATGGCGTGCACCTCGTGACCGTCAACGACTATTTGGCCCTTCGTGACTCCCAATGGATGGGCCACGTCTACAAGTTCCTCGGCCTGACCATTGCGTGCCTGGTCGATACCCAACCTCAGAGCCCGGAGCGACGCGCTGCGTATCGGTGCGACATCACGTACGGGACGAACCACGATTTCGGATTCGATTATCTGCGCGACAATATGGTGTTCTCGCTGGAGCAACGAGTGCAGCGAGCGTACAACTACACGATCATCGACGAGGTGGACAGCATCCTGATCGATGAAGCACGGACGCCGTTGATTATTTCCGGTCCCGCGGGTCACGAAGGCGATGAGAAGTACGCGGAGTTCAACAACCGCGTGAAACAACTCGTCCGAAAACAAACCGCCATCGTCAACCAGGTTGTTGCCGAGGCGGAGCCGCTCGTGACCGCGGAAGAAATCGATTACGACGGGGCGTTCAAGCTGTTCCAGGCGCAGCGAGGCATGCCGAAGAACAAGCGCTACATGAAGTTGGTGCAGGAGCCGAAAGTCCAGCAGGCGATTCAGCGCGTCGAGTTGGACTATATCGCGGACCGCAAGCTGCCGTCACGCGACCAACGCTTCAAGGAACTCGACGAAGAGTTGTACTTCATACTCGATGAGCGTGGACGCTCCGTGCACTTGACGGACAAGGGTTTCGAAGAGATGAGCCCCAACGATCCCACGCTCTTCCTCGTGCCGGACATCTCGGAAGAGTTTGGCAAGATCGAGCACGACGAGTCGATGTCACCCGAGGACAAGGTCGAACGCAAGCGCGCCCTCGAGGCGGAATACGCGTCGAAGTCCGAGAAGATCCACATCATCCACAAACTGCTGCAGGCGCATTCGCTCTATGAAAAAGACGTCGAGTACGTCGTGCAGGAAGGACAGATCCTCATTGTGGATGAGTTCACCGGCCGCACGATGCCGGGTCGACGGTGGTCGGACGGACTCCACCAGGCGGTTGAAGCCAAAGAAGATGTCACCGTTCGTGGCGAAACACAGACGCTCGCCACGATCACCATCCAGAACTACTTCAGGATGTACGATAAGCTCTCCGGGATGACGGGAACAGCCGAGACCGAGGAGCGCGAGTTTTACGAGATCTACACTCTCGAAGTCTCAGTCATCCCCACGAACGAACCCATCGCGCGACGCGACGACGACGACGTGATCTACAAGACGAGGCGGGAAAAGTACAAGGCCATCATCGACGAGATCGAGGAGTACAGCCGCATCGGCCAG
>JAPULP010000105.1 GCA_027294815.1 Gemmatimonadota bacterium
AGATCGTCGCGATACGACAGCTCTGGTGGGACGACCTTGATGGCCGCGTTGCGTTGCAGCCGCGTGTCCACGGCCCGGAATACCACTCCCATCCCGCCGCGGCCGATTTCCGGTCCGAGGTCGTACTGATCGCCCAGCGCCGTGGCGAGCCGCTCTCGGATTTCGTCGGACATGTTGCAAGAATGGACAGGGGGCCGTTCCTTGGCAACTCCCCGCTCGTACCGCCCTGCCGACTTACCGCCCTACCGCCTGGCGTCCGCCCGTCACAAGAGGGATAGAAACACCAGTCTCGAGCGGAGGTCACCCATCATGATATCTTTCAGGTCTGGGTGAATCGATTCGAGCACGGCGGGGAGTCCCTTACCGCTGATCGCCGACGGTTTGGGCGGCGGCGTGTCGACGAGCCGCTCATCGACTGCGGCCTGCGGAAATCGGTGTCGCAGTTGATTCAAGAATTCGGAGTGATTCTGGTGGGCAACCGGTTTCAATGCGGTCTCCAGCCCCGCGTAGTCCACCCCACCGCTCCATGCCCGGAGTCTCCGTACCTTCGATTGCACAACGAAGTACAGGTCGAAGAACAACGCATCGTCGAGGGTGTTGGGTATGCCGCTGCTTGTCGCCATGGCGTCCTCAGGGTTCCCCTTGGAAGCGACGATAACGAGGCGGGTGTCGTACGGCGCCGTGAATTCATCGGAGGAATGTAGTTGCGCGGTAAACCGGTCGGGCCCAAACGCAAACGACGTTATTGGGTCTGCGCGAGGGATCGCGGCCATTATGGACCCCTTGATGATGCGGACCTTCACGCCGGCTTTCATCAAGGTCCCGCCCGTCTTCTTCAACGCGTCGAGGTCGTGGTCGGCAAACCAGATATTGGGCGAGGGAAAATTCGCTCGAATACGGGCCTCGGCCGCCGAGAGCTCGAAGGCCTCCGCGGCGATCTTCGCGTCCACGTCCCCGTGAGGGGGGGTGGAGATGAGCAGGTATGGGACCGGCATGGGTACAGAATATAGGCGTGTGGCGAGAGAGGAAAGGTAGGAGCTGGCGGAGATGTACATGGATCTAGGGGCACAGGGGCACAGGGGCAGCAAGGAGCACAGGGGCAGCAAGGGGCAGGGGAGGCAAGGAGCGGTGCGACGTGAGTCATACGCGACCTCGCTTTCCAATCTGCAATCTGCAATTTGCAATCTGCAATCTGAAATTGGCCGTCCGCCCTACCGTCCCACGGTCCTTCCGCTTAACATCTTGCCCATGCGACAACGGTTTGGATTGGGCTACGACGCCCACACCTTCGGTGCGGATCGTCCACTGAAATTGGGTGGGGTGGAAATCGACCACACGACCGGACTGACGGGGCATTCCGACGGAGACGCCGTGACCCACGCATTGATCGACGCGCTACTCGGAGCCGCTGCCATGGGCGACATCGGCCAGCTGTTTCCCGATACCGATCCCCGGTGGAAGGGTGCCGACTCGATGAAGATGCTGGCCGAGGTGAAGCGGAGGCTCACCGCCGCGAGCTATTTCGTGTTCAATGTCGATATCACCGTCGTCACCGAAAAGCCGAAGATCGCGCCGCACGCCCCGGCCATTCGCGAGAAGCTGGCGGTCGTATTGGGGGTGTCGGTGGATGCGGTGTCGATCAAGGCAAAGACCAACGAAAAGATGGACACTGTTGGACGGGGCAAGGGCTTGATGGTATACGCCATCGCATCCCTGGGCGGTGCGTGAGCTGTTCGATAACATTCTGAACACCCTGTTGGGGCTTCCACCTACGGCGGTGTACACGGTCGTGGGTATCTTGGCAGCTGTCGAAAACGTCTTTCCTCCCGTTCCAGCCGATACAGCCGTCGCCATCGGAGCGTTCTTGTCCACAGGTGGCAGTATCTCCGCCCAGGCCGTATTCACCATCACGTGGATCGCGAACGTCTCCAGCGCGATCATGGTATATGTGGCGGGAAGAACAATCGGACGACAGTTCTTTGCTGGGCGCCTTGGCCAAAGGCTGCTCAATCCCGCGGCCATGGCCCGGTTGGAGTCGTTGTATCTCAAATACGGGATGTGGGGAATCTTCTTGAGTCGATTTCTCCCCGGGTTGCGCGCGGTGGTTCCACCGTTCGCGGGCATAGCGAACCTCGGCGCGTGGCGAACGATCCCTCCGATGGTGGTCGCGTCGGGATTGTGGTACGGCACGCTGACCTTCGTAGCGGCGACCGCGGTGCGAGAGCTCGATCAAGTTGCCCGCTTCGTTCGGGGTCTCAATGTGGCTGGAGCGGTGGCGGGTGGTGTGTTGGTTGCCGGGGTTGGGTTCGCGTGGTGGTGGCGGAGGCGTAGGAAGTTGGAGGGGGGCGGTGCAGGCGCCGATCAGTGAACTGTCCCGTGCGTTTTGGCTGGAGGGGTTCGAGGATTACTTGAGTCTCGAGGTCGGTAACAGCGCCCATACTGTATCCAATTACTTGCGTGACATCTCCCGGTTGGTGGACTTTGCTCGGGCCAACGAGGTCAGTTCTCCCACCGACCTCACTCCTCAACTCGTGCGCGAGTTCATCTATGCGCTGAAAGACATGGGGCTTGCACCGGCGAGTATCCGGCGTCAAATCTCCGCCGTGCGGACGTACTATCGGTACCTCGTAGGCGAAGGCCATGCGGACGCCGACCCGAGCGCACGGCTCGAGATTCCGAAGGGCTGGCGTACCCTCCCGGAGGTGTTGACGGTCGCCGAAATCGAGCAGTTGATCGCCGCTCACCATCCCGATAGCACGCTCGGGTGGCGCGATCGAGCGTTTTTGGAGGTGGCATACGCGACCGGGGCGAGAGTGTCGGAGTTGGTCGGTTTGTTGCTTGGCGACCTCATGCTGGAGGACGGTTTGGTGCGTGTGCTAGGCAAGGGTGACAAGCAGCGCTTGGTCCCACTCGGGCGACGGGCTTTGGCCGCAGCAGCTTTGTACTTGAACGAGAAACGTCCCGTGTTGGACAAAGGCAGAGGTGCCGGGCGGTTTATCCTCAATGCGCGTGGTGCGCCGCTGACACGCGCCGGGGCGTGGGAGATCGTCAAGCAGTGCGCACGCCGCGCTGGAATAACGAAACGCGTCACACCACACACGTTGCGACACAGTTTTGCCACACACCTACTCGAGGGCGGTGCGGACCTACGCGCGGTGCAAGAGATGCTGGGACATGCTGATCTTTCGACGACGCAGATCTACACGCACGTCGACCGTGAGTATCTCCGGTCGGCACATAAAATGTTTCATCCGAGGGCCTAAATCGTGAGCCGTAAGCCGTAAGCCGTACGTTCGCGCCCACGAGCACCACGGCTCACGGCTCACGGCTCACGGCTCACGACTCACGACTCACGACTCCCGCTCCCTATTCGTACTTCCGCAGCTCCGGCCCTTTCTCCGTGACGAGCGCATACTCGCATCCATTCTCCCACGCCCCGGAGTTGAGGTACCAGCGTCGCGGAGAGATCTCCTCGAGTCGTGCGTAGTGCGTGTGTCCCAACACGACGAGATCGAGATCGTCGCGTCGTTCGAGCATGGCTCGTGCCGAGCGGGCCTGGGCGACGGCTGCCTCGCCCATGTGTACGGGGTCGGCGCGCCGCCGGCTCAGGATTCGTCGCGATTGTCGAACCAGCCAGAACCCCACGTCGGGGTGGATGACGCGAAACGTCATCGAT
>JAPULP010000106.1 GCA_027294815.1 Gemmatimonadota bacterium
GCAGACGCACTGGAGGGCGTCGATCGAATGGAGAATGTGCGAGAACTCATCGCGAGTGCAGCCGAATGGTCGGAGGAGGTCGATCTCGACGAACCTGGCAACCCCCTGGAGCGGTTTCTGGCGTCTGCGGCCCTCATCACCTCGGACGAATCCACCACTGGCGACGCGGAAGGAGTGCAACTCATGACGGTGCACACGGCCAAGGGCTTGGAGTGGCCCATTGTTGCCGTGGCTGGACTGGAGGACGGACTCTTTCCTCTGGCCCGCTCGATGGAAACCCCGGCTGGGATCGAGGAAGAGCGGCGTCTGATGTACGTGGCCATCACGCGGGCCCGCGATCGCGTGTACTTGTCTTGGGCGCGGGCACGCCGCCGCGGTGGACAACTGATGCCGGGCATTCGATCCCGGTTCATCGAGGCGGTTCCCCTCGAGATCGTCGAAGAACGGCGCAGCAGTGGAGTTTTCGGAGCGGATTGGTTTCGCAAACCTGCCAAGCGACAGACAATCCATCCGGCTCTTGGCACGATCGACGCGAGTCCGGAAATGGAGTCCCAAGATACGCCGCGCTACATCAAAGGTGAACGGGTGAGACACCAGACGTTCGGATCAGGCACCATTCTGGGACTCTCGGGTGTGGGACGCGATCTCAAGGTGGTCATCTCATTTGACGAAGAGGAGCATGCCACCAAGCAGCTGCTCGTGGCCCACGCGAGCCTCGAGCGCGATTGGGACTCGGCTTGAGCATCTCGCGCCAAGAGGTCAAGCGCATCGCTCACTTGGCCTCACTCGCCGTGGACGAGGCCTCCATCGCCGAACTCACCAGGCAAATAGGCGACATACTCCAATACGTGGCCCAGTTGGACGACCTCGAGCCCGACAACGGCTCAGTGGCCTTCCGTCCGGGACCGGCTAGTGCACCGCTGCGGGCCGACGTGACAACGCCGATTCGCATGACCTTTTTACCACGGGAGATGGCACCCGACTTCGAACGAGGCCTCTACATAGTGCCCAGGGTAGGAGGTTTGGGCGACGACACGTGAACGGCCCTCTACGATCGGTGGATGAGACAGCAGCCCTGATCGCGGCCGTCGAAGAAAAGGGCCTGAACGCCACCATCTCGTTCGACCACACCGTCATGCGGCGCCAGGCGGAGGAGATAGCCGGCCGACCCGATTCGACGCGGCTCAACGGTTTGGCCATTGGCGTGAAGGACAACATCTGCACCATCGAGTACCCCACTACCTGTGCGTCTCATATCCTACAAGACTACCGATCACCCTATCAAGCCACGGCCGTGTCACGCCTGAAGGACGCTGGCGGAATCGTCGCTTGCAAAACCAACCTCGACGAATTTGCCATGGGTTCGTCGACGGAACACTCCGCGTTCGGACGGGTGCGGCATCCGCACGATCCGGATCGGGTGCCCGGCGGATCGTCCGGAGGCTCCGCGGCCCTGGTGGCTGCGGGTGCGCTGCGCGTCGCCCTGGGATCGGAAACCGGAGGATCCGTCCGACAACCGGCAGCGTTCTGCGGCGTGGTCGGTGTCAAACCGAGTTATGGCCGCGTCAGCCGGTACGGGTTGGTAGCGTTCGGAAGCTCGCTGGACCAGATTGGCGTCTTCGGAAAGACGGTCGCCGATGCCGCGTCACTGCTGGAAGTGATCTCAGGACGCGACGCCAACGACTCGACCTGTGCCGACCTTGATCAGCTTGATGCTCCACTGGAGCGACCAGACCTGGACGGGATCGTCATCGGACTTCCGTCGGAATACTTCCCGGATGATTTGGATCCCGCCATTCGTGCCGCGTGCGATCGCACCATTGCCGCCCTGAGGCAAGCAGGCGCGAGCGTACGAGCCGTTTCGCTCCCTCATACCTCACTCGCCGTGCCGTGCTATTACGTGATCGCACCTGCTGAGGCGAGTGCGAATCTCGCACGCTATGACGGCGTCCGGTACGGACTCCGTGTACCACAAGACGACCTCCACGCCCTCTACCGTGAAACCCGAGGCAGCGGATTCGGACCAGAGGTACGCCGCAGGATCATCGTGGGCACATATGTGCTTTCCTCTGGCTACTACGAGGCGTACTACACAAAGGCTCAGCGCGCGCGCGGAAGGATCGCACGTGATTTTGACGACGTTTACGCCGGCGGCGTGGACTTGTTGTTTACACCCACCACGCCCACCACGGCGTTCAAGGCAGGGGAGAGATTGCGGGATCCCGTAGCCATGTATTTGGCCGACGTATTCGTCTGCTCCGCCAATCTCGCCGGAATCCCAGCCGTCTCGCTGCCGATAGGTCGGACACAAGGCTTGCCTATTGGTGGACAACTCATGGCGCCGGCGTATGAAGAGGAGCTGCTACTCAATGCCGCACACGTGCTCGAGGAGTGCATCGACCCGATCGCAGAAATATGACTTGGGAAACCGTCATAGGACTCGAAGTGCACGTGCAGCTTGCAACGCGCTCCAAGATGTTTTGTGGTTGTTCGGCAGCGTTTGGTGGGCAATCCAACACAAACGTGTGTCCGGTTTGTCTGGGACTTCCTGGCGCCCTACCAGTTGCAAACATCGAAGCCGTGCGACTCGCCACGCGCGCGGCGC
The DNA here is from genome assembly GCA_027294815.1 of Gemmatimonadota bacterium. GTDB lineage: Bacteria > Gemmatimonadota > Gemmatimonadetes > Gemmatimonadales > GWC2-71-9 > B3T1B10. The sequence continues at coordinate 2,606 of JAPULP010000106.1, forward strand.
TGGGGTTGGAATTCACCGTGCATCCCAGGAGCTTCTTTGCCCGCAAGAACTATTTCTACCCGGATCTGCCGAAGGGATATCAAATCTCCCAATTTGATCGGCCACTAGCCACCGATGGGCGCTTGCGCATCCAGTCCCCCGATCGAGGAGAGGTCACCATCGGCATGGCGCGGCTGCACCTAGAGGAAGACGCGGCAAAATCGGTGCACGATCACATACCCGGAAGGTCGGCCGTGGACTTCAACCGATCGGGCGTACCGCTTGCAGAAATCGTGAGCGACCCCGACCTCCGGTCGCCCACCGAAGCTCGGGCCTACCTCGTTGCATTGAAACAGCTGCTTCAGTACTTGGGTGTCTCGGACTGCAACATGGAAGAGGGACATCTCCGTGTGGACGGCAATTTGTCGGTTCGGCCGCTAGGCGACTCGGCGTTGGGAGTCAAGCAAGAAGTCAAGAACATGAACTCGTTTGCCGCGGTCGAACGCGCGTTGGAGCAGCTCTGTGATCGCCAGATACGACTGCTCGAGGGGAACGGATCGGTGGAGCTCACCACCTTTTCAGCGGCGACCGGCGAGCTGCGCGTCATGCGCACCAAGGAAGAGAGCCACGACTATCGCTATTTCCCTGAGCCAGATCTCCCGCCACTCATCCTCACCGATGCTTGGATCGATGCGGAGGGCAAGGCACTTCCCGAGTTGCCGGCGGCCAAGCGGGCCCGTTTGCAAGAGGAATACGGTATTCGCCCGTACGACGCCGAGGTCTTGTCGGCCACGCGCGATGTTGCCGACTATTTCGAGGCGGTCATCACAGCCGGCGGAGATCCGCAAAGCGCAACCAACTGGGTAATGGGTGCCGTCTTGCGAGATGCCAAGGAGAGCAACGGGGCACTGCGGGTACATCCACACCGTCTCGCCGTATTGATGGAGATGGTTGCGACCGGCGTGCTGTCCAATCAAGCCGCAAAGCGCGTGTTCACCGAACTCACATCTACAACCGAGCAACCGGGGGGCGTTGCAGAGCGGATGGGTTTGCTACAAGTCAGTGATGCAGGCAAAATATCCGCATGGATCGATTCGGTTCTGGAATCCCGCCCCGCCGAGGTCGCCCGATTCCGCAAGGGCGAGACGAAACTAATAGGGTTCTTCATCGGAAAGGTGATGCAGGAATCCGAAGGGAAGGCGGATCCGAAACGTGTCAAAGAGATTCTGAGTGATAAACTGGCACCGAGGAAATGATTACTCAATCATCAATCGGGGGCAGTGCTTTTTTCCGTTTTCTGCGGATCTTCTTCTTCCGGTCGCCAGTTCCGTTCCCTTTCCACGGCCAGTGAGCCTGGGACGAGCGCCAGTACGGCACTGGCATGTCGGGCACCGCGAAGTGCTCGTCGGCCATCTGCGTGAGTTCGGCAACCGGTGGTGAAACCATACGTTTGACTACGTCCAAACGCATGCGTTTGGCTAGGCGCAGGGAACTCTCGCCCGACGGATCCAAGCGTCGAGGTGCAGGATCTTCCTCTGTACCCAGCAGTTCCATGATGTACTGGAACGCCGATCCCATGTAACGCTCCATGTCGATGTCGGCGATGTTCCACCGGCTTTTTTGGTCCATCATGCGCACGATGCGTTGCCAGCTTTGCGTTTCGGTCACGCCTACCATCCCCCGGAACAGCCGGCGACTCGTTCTGACGGAGAACACCGTAGGGGCGAGGATCTGATCGAGATGGGCATCCGCCGCACCATGACCCAGCCGGATAACGTCCATGGCCGTCGCGGCATACTGCGGTCCGAGTTGCGTTTCGAATCGGCTCTCCCAGTACGAGTGCCCCAACGCAATCGTCCGTGAAGTTACGACGAGCTGCCGCGGTACAAAGTAGTTATGGGCAACCGTGTCAGCCGCCAGATGTGCGAGATAGCCGAATCCGAAGGCCTTGAGTGCGTCGGTTTCCGCCTGGTCGTATATCTCCTGCCCCACATGCCAGGAGTGGCAATGTCGTCCGACGGGCGCGTACTTCTTCGCCATCGACGTGTCGGCGGCAATGCTTCCGTACAAGAAATCGTATGGGAAGGCTCG
>JAPULP010000107.1 GCA_027294815.1 Gemmatimonadota bacterium
TCTGCGCGGGAACGTCGACGGGAAAGCCGGCCAAGAGCGTGGCCATTCGCGCAACGTTGCGGTTGTCTTCTCCTGACTGATTCGCGCATCCGAGAATCACGTCGTCGAGCTTGGCCGGGTCGAAACCCGTTCGTTCGATCAGCGCTTTCAGCGGAATGGCGGCGAGGTCGTCGGGCCGTATCCCAGCCAGGGCGCCTCCGTGGGTCCCAACGGCGGTACGCACCGCGGCGACGATTAGGGGCTCGGGCACCGCTACCCCCAACCCATTGACGGAACGACGGAAGGGCCGAATGACGGAATGTAAATGCGATGTGGCCCGAGGGAGGAGCCTTCCGTCGTTCCGTCTTTCCGTCTTTCCGTCATCATAGCCCCACCCAGACGGTCTTCGTCTCGAGAAAGCCGTCGAGCGACTCGCGACCCAGGTCGCGCCCGAAGCCGCTGGCCTTGTAACCGCCGAACGGTGCGGCCGGATCGTACATGTTGTAGGTGTTGATCCACACCGTGCCGGCTTGAAGCTCCCGCGCCACGCGGTGCGCCTTTTTGATGTCCTTGGTCCAAATGCCGGCTGCCAATCCATACCTGGTCTCATTTGCCAGGGCGATCCCGTGTTCGACGTCGTCGAACGACATGACCGCGAGCACGGGCCCAAAGATCTCTTCGTCTACGATCTTCATCCCGGGCTTGGCGTCGTCAAACACCGTCGCTTCGACGAAGTATCCTTTTCCGTTCACGTCGCGCGCGTTGCCGCCCGCAACCAGGGTTGCCTCTTTCTTGCCGGATTCGATGTACGAGAGCACGGTTTCCTGTTGGGCCTTCGACACGACGGCGCCAAGCCTGGTGTTCTTGTCCAGTGGATCGCCGGGCTCGAGTTTCTTCGACCGCTCGACCAATTGTTCGACAACCTGGTCCTTGACCGACTGTTCGACCAGGAGTCGCGAACCCGCGGCGCATACTTCGCCCTTGCCGTAGAAGATGGCGGTCTGAGCACCGCGAACCGCGCTCTTCAAATCGGCGTCGGCGAAAATGATGTTCGGGCTCTTCCCGCCGAGTTCCAGTGTCAAACGCTTCACCGTATCTGTGGCATCGTGCATGACCTGCTTGCCGATTTCGGTGGAGCCGGTGAAGGAGATCTTGTTGACGCCAGGGTGTCGTACCAATGCCGATCCAGCGGTGGATCCGCCTCCCGGCAGCACGTTGAACGCCCCGGGCGGGAATCCCACCTCGAGCATGATCTCGGCCATGGCCAACGCGGTGAGGGGCGTCTCCGAAGCCGGTTTGAGAATCACCGTGCAACCGGCCGCGAGTGCCGGAGCAAACTTCCAAGTCGCCAGGTTGAGTGGGAAATTCCATGGGACGATCGCGCCTACGACGCCCACCGGTTCTCGGAGCGTATAGACGAAGAACGGGCCGTTCACCGGCAACGTATCGCCGGTAATCTTGTCCGCCCATCCCCCGTAGTACCGCAACGTCTCGACGCTCATCGACACGTCGATCTTCGATTCGAAAAGCACCTTGCCGTTTTGCAACGTCTCCAGCTTGGCCACGTCCGGCAGGCGCTCCGCCAACAGGTCCGCGGCTTTGGTCAGCAGTTGTCCGCGCTTACGTGCGTCCATCCGCCGCCATGCATCGCTCTCGAAACACGCGCGAGCGGCGTCTACCGTCGCGTCGACGTCGTCCGTATCGGCTTTGGCGACCTGGGCAATGACTTCTTCCGTCGCCGGATTGATGACGTCGAACCGTTCACCCGAAGCGGCGGCGCACCAGTCGTTGTTTATGAAGAGATCGGTTTTCACTATTTGCCTTTGAATTCGGCCATGCGTTTTTCCACGAACGCGGCGATGCCTTCCTTGGCGTCCTCACTTTGGAACAGGATCTGTTGCAGTTCGCGCTCGATCGCCAATCCCGACTCCATCGGCACTTCCACGCCGGACTGTACGGCGCGCTTGATGTGCCCCACCGCCTTGGCGGGTTTGTTGGGTGGGCAGAACTGCTTGGCATAGAGCATCACGTCGTCCCAGAAGGTCTTGTTCGGGAGGACTTTGTTGATGATCCCCATCTCCAATGCGGTGTCGAACGAAACCAACTCGCCGGTGATCATGAACTCTATCGCCTTCGACTTGCCGAGGACCCGACCGAGTCGCTGCGTGCCGCCCGTACCGGGGAGCACCCCGTAGTTCACCTCGGGCAGGCCAATCCGCCCGGCATTCTCCCGCGCAAGGCGGATATCGCACGCCAGGGCTATCTCGAGACCACCACCGACCGTGTGTCCATTCATCGCGGCGATCGTCAGCTTCGGCGTGTGCTCGAGACGCAGCAACGTCTCGTTCGCGTGGAGGCAAAAGCAATACTTGAAATGCGGTGTGACTGTGTTGAGCATGCCGAAGTTGGCACCGGCCGAAAAGAATTTGTCTCCCTTACCTCGCAGGATGATCACGAACACCGAAGCGTCCATACGGGCTTTGAGTATGGCCGTGTCGAGTTGCAGGTTCATCTCGTAGGTGTAGGTGTTGGCAGGCGGATCGTCCATCTCGATCACCGCGATACCGTCCTCTGCGGTGTAGTGAATGAGTTCGCCGGTTTCCGTATCGGTGCTCGGAGCAGCAGTCGTTGCCATGTGGGTCATCCTCCGGGTGAGACTTGAGCGTTAAGGTCGGTGGCCAACCCGCTCAGGAAGAGTCGAGAGAATTGCTCGGACAGTGTCTCCGGCGACACCGGTCCAGTCGGGTCGTACCAGTTGTATATCCAGTTCATCATGCCGAATAGCGCGTAGCTCGCTACGTGCGGATCGATGCCGGACTCGAGGGCGCCGTCTGCCGATTGGACGAGGTTCGTCAAAAGCGCGACATAACGACGCTTGAGCGCGTTGATGGTACCGAGGCGCTCTCCCTGCAAGCTCTCGGCCTCATGCGACAGCACCTTCATCTCACTCATGTGTCCTGCAAAAAAAGTAACGTGGTGGCGTATGAAGCGTTCGAGCCGTTGCCGAGGCTCGGTGCTTTGAGAAACGGCCGTCTCGGCACCGGATAGAACGCGCGTGAAACAGCGTTGTTGGATCAGGAAGAGCAGTTCATCTTTGCCCCCCACATAGTGGTACATGCCGGCCAGGCTCATGCCGGTTGCGCGCGCCAGGTCCCGCATGGTCGTGGGGTGGTACCCCTTGTCGGCGAAGACCCGGGCGGCGGTAGTCAGTAGGCGATCAAGTCGCTCGTCGTAGGAGGGCATTACCATTCGAACGTTCGTTCGGTCGATGAAGTTTAAAGGATACATTAGGGAGGGTCAACCCACGCGTTGCCATCGTTATATGTTATTATATGACAAGTGCTTACGATATATTTCGGGAACCATTTACAGCAGATCGGTCCCGTGGCCGGAAAGGGGATCCCGCTTAACATGGCGGCCTCGGGGACGTCTATCCGCTTGTGACGACACCGGTGCCGTCCCTCGGTGAACCGCAGCCAGACGGCGATCTCATCGAGGCCTGGCGCGACGGAGACGAAGCCGCCGCCGCCGCCCTGGTGCGACGGCACGCTGCGCCTCTGGCTCGGTTTCTGACCGCGGCCGGGGCCGGAGAGGATGTCGATGACCTGGTTCAGGAGACGTTTCTCCGGGCCTTCAGACGAATCGAGACATTCAAGGGAGTCTCCAGTTTCCGGACGTGGCTCATGACGATAGGGTCGAACCTCCTCAAGGACGCATGGCGCCGCAGGGCGCGGCGACCGGTCGTAGCACTCGAAGACCGGGAGATCGTCGACCAGGCCAGCGACCCACAGGGTGAGGCGGTTGCGGAAGACCTGGCGACCCGCCTCGGAGCGTGTGTCCGGACGCTCCCGAGGCTACAACGCGACGTGTTCCTGTTGCGCGCGCAGCAGGGGATGCCATATGAGGAGATCGCGGGCGCCCTCGGCACCACCCCCGGGGCGGCACGCGTACATTATCACCATGCCATCAAGCGGTTAAAGGCGCTTCTGAAAGACTGATGAACGAACAAGACATCGAGCGAGCCGCTTCGCAGCTGGGATCCGACGTCAACATCGACGTCGAAGACACAGCTCGACGCATAGTTGCGGAACTGCGGAAAGGTGTTCCGCGCGCCGCGTGGTGGCGAGGCCAGGGTGTATTGCGCGTAGCTGCCGCGGTGGCGGTGCTGGTGACGGGAGGCGTACTCGTCGAGCGCGCGATCGACACAGCGCCCGCCGGAGACGCCGTCATAGCGCTGCCCGTTGGGCTCGAAGAACTCTCGACCACGGGGCTCACGGAAGTTCTCGATTCGTTGGACCTGTTTACCCCAGCTTCCGAGTTCGTGCCTCCTTCGTTCAACGAACTGGACGAGGAGCAACTCCGCGAGCTGTTGGCGGCCATGGAGGGCTAGATGCGAAAAGTCATTCTCGGCGTGTTGTTGATCCTGGTGGCAGGACCGCTCACGGCCCAAGACCCAGGGCTACCAGTACGCGAATCGTTGCGTCGCCAGGTGCTCGAGCGCTTCATGCAGAACTTCATACAGCAGGCCGGTCTGGCTGACGAGGAGCGCGCCCAATTCCAGGAGACGAGTCAACGACACTTTCGGGAACGCGCACAGCAGGATCAGCACCGCCGCCAACTCGTTCGGGCGCTCGACGAACAGATGCGCCCCGGCGTTGCGGCCAACCCGGACAGCGTGTCCGCCCTGCTCGAGTCGCTCGTCGTACTGGGCGAAGAAATGGCCGCGGCGGTAAGGGCGCAGCAGGAGGAGTACGCCACGTTCCTCACACCCGTGCAGCGCGGCCTCTTTGTGATTCACTACGAGCGATTCCAGCGGCAAGTCCAGAGCGTGCAGCGTCGGCAGATTCCGCGGCGTGGGAATCGGCCGGGTGGGGGGTAGCGCTTCGCGATTGCAGATTTCAAAATGCAGATTTCAGATTGCAAATTGATTTGATCCGAAAGGTGTTCTGACGACGAAGAGACCGTGGATGCCACTGCAGTGACCCGGGATTGCGCCCGGGGGTTGCTCTCACTCTACGGCTCCGGTGTCACGTCGCTCTCAGCGACATCAGCCGAGCCGCGGCTCTCAGCCGCGAGCAACAAAACGGCGGCGATTCTTACCCGCGAGCCAATTCTCCACCCGCAACAATTCCGCTATATTCCCGGGCCACTCGCCCGAGTGGCGGAATGGCAGACGCGCCGGACTCAAAATCCGGTGGGGGCAACCCCGTGTGAGTTCGACTCTCACCTCGGGCATTATCCCACCCTTAGCCAGCTTTGAGATGAGGTCGAGTAGGGCCCGGCAACGTAAGGACCGCTCGACCGATAGACACCCTGGCCCACACGACAATGCAGGCCTCGCCGAGGATGATCGCCTGAACGACGTGCAGGTCCACCGAGAGCGGCTCGCCACCTTTGGTGGCCACAGGATGGGAAATCCAGCGGGGCTCTTGGCGAGCCGCATCCCGAATCACATCACCGAACCGCTCGCCGGTGTTGGAGAGCGCGTCAACCCGTCGCGATAGTATCTCGCGCCGCGGGAGTACCCCAGGAGGGTGCAACACTCTCGGTTGACCTCGAGTACGGTGCCAGCTTTCGCATCCAGGACCAACCCCGCGTGGGGCGCCAGTTGGAAAATGCTCCGATAACGCAATTCCTCGGTCGGGAACTCGAGCGTGATCGGCGAGTGATTCCCATGTGCTTGGATCATCGCCCTGCGCCTCAGTAGGTCAGGTACCCGGCGGTGGTGTGTTCCACGAGGCTGGCCGTCGCCGTCCCGTTGGCGAAAGTCCGGCACCGAACGGCGAAGGCGGCCACGGCGTCCGAAAACCAATCGTCTGAACTGCTCACGATCTCCCGACCGGCGCGGTCGGCCAGTCGTTTCTTGGTCCGGTACAACCCATTCGGACTGATGCCGG
>JAPULP010000108.1 GCA_027294815.1 Gemmatimonadota bacterium
ATATTGTTTCGGCCCTCGTCATGGCGGTATTTGCTGGATCCCAGCTTCGAGAGTCGCGTGTTTGCTCTCACCGTGTTACGGATCTGGGTGGCATACCGAACCGGATGCCTGCGCTACGCGGTGTTTGTTGGAACCAAGCCACAACCATGAGTTCCCCCTCGCTCCTCCGCCGAAAACGGCCTTGGAAGAGGGCTGTAGGCCTGGCCAACACGGATGCGTCCGGTGCCCTACGCGGCTTTGCCTTGGGCCTTCCTTATTATAGGTAATGGCGCCGCCCTTCCGGCCGGTCGCTACTCAAGAGCAAGTTCCCTCAGATGCAGCCGGTCCGCGGGGAGGATTGATGCCAGTTCGGGAAGGCAAGGTCGCTTCGGCTAGAGTAGCCGATCATGCCGGCGAATCACTGGAAGCGCTGCACGGATGACGTTGCGGAGCCGCTGGTTGCTGGCGGGGTCGGTCGTCTTCCTCCTCCTGCTGTTGTTGGGCCGATGGCAGGTGGTCGGCACCGCCGATCGCTTGTGGGCGGACGCACTGGCTGTTGGGGATACGCATGGCGAGATCGCTCGGATGCGCACGCAGTTATTCGTTGCGGCGTTCACCGTAGCGGCAGGATGGTGCTTGGGTAACCTGTGGCTCGTTTACCGTTCCATCGGATCGGTGACGGTGCCGAGACGGTTGGGGAATATCGAGATCGTCGAGGCGGTGCCCCGGCAGTATTTGCTCGTCGGCTTCACCGTGCTGGGCGTCGCCTTGGCGTTGGCGCTGAGTTCCCAGTCGGGCGAGTGGTGGCATACGCGGGCGATCGCAAATGGTGGCCCGACGGTCGGGTTGAGCGATCCCATCTTCCAACGCGACGCGTCGTACTATCTGTTTTCGTTGCCATGGACGCGGACACTACACGGTTACGCGACGTTTCTCGCCGCTGTGATGCTTGGCGTCGTTCTCATCTTGTATACCACGGTCGGCGCAGTTCGCACGGTCAAGCGACGAATCGAGGTGAACACCGAGGCGCGGCGTCATCTCGGCGCCTTGTTTGCGGCGTTCGCACTCACGCTCGTGTGGGGATATCGGTTGGAGCCCGCCGAATATCTGGCGGGGATCCACAATGTACCATACGACTCCGTGCTCGTGGACGTGCGTCTGCCAACTGCACGACTCTTGAGTGCGGTCGGATTGCTCACCTGCGCGGCATCGCTCCTGTGGATTCGGTACGCCCGGACGAGTCTGATCTGGTTCGGTTGGGGCACGGTGGCAGTGCTTTCCTTCGTCGGGCATTACTTGGCGCCGGCGGTCGCCGCCGGTGTGCGTACCGATTCGGAATTGCGTTCCGACCTCCTGGAAGACGCCCGACAGGACTTTAGCGAGTATGCGTACGGGCTCCATCAGATCGAGCGGCAGTCACGGTCGTCGCCCCGCGCGGCCCCCGACACCTCCCTCGTAAATGCGCCCGAATTGGCCGGTCCCATCCTGTGGGACGAGCCTGCGGTGAACCGACTCCTGAATCGAGCAGCACGGGAAAAACCATATCTGCGATTCGCGACTTCGTCGGTGGGGAGTTATCGCGCGAGCGACGGACGTATGGTGCCGGTTGTGGTCGGCGTTCGGGAAGTGAATCTCAGCATCGCCCAAGTGGTGGATCCTGCTTTTTCGTGGGAACGTATTCATCTGCATCCCTATGGTGCCATCCACGGTGTTGTGGCGGTCCGTGCCGACATGGTGTCTTCCGAAGGTCGACCGTTCTACATCCCCGATCTTCAGTATCCCGACTCCGTCACATCGGCTGTCACCGATGTGGCCTTGGGCGATGGGCCTCTTTTTTTCGGCCCGACCACCAGTCAGTTTGCGGTGGTTCCCGAGGGGTCGGTTGTCGGGGTGCCTGTGGGTGGTTTCTTGCGCCGGTTGGCGTTGGCCTGGAAACTCCAGAGTTGGAAGCTGCTCACTTCCCCGGCGCTAGATCCGACGTCGGTGGTGTTGTGGACCCGGTCCGTTCAGGACCGGTTGGAGGCGGTTGCACCGTTCGCCACGTTCGGACGCCCACATCCGATCATCGTCGATGGGCGACTCTCGTGGACGTCGTTCGGGTATGTGGCGTCTCCGAGTTTTCCGTTGTCGGCGCGCTCCGAGTGGTTGGGGGGAAGCGTTGGTTACCTGCGCGCCGGTTTTGTGGGCGTGGTAGACGCGCTGACCGGAGAAACTTTGGTCTTCCTCGTGCCCAATGCCGATGCCCTGAGTCGAGCGTGGGCGGAGTTGGCTCCTGATATCGTGGCCCCATGGTCGGGGATGAAGAGCGAAGTGCGGCAGCACCTCGTGTATCCGGAGGCGCTGTTTCGCGCTCAGCTTCGATTGATCCGTGGAGCCGAGGAGCCACGACGAGCCGGTTTCTTTGGGCGGCTCGAGCCGCCCAACGACCGGCGTGTCGCCGATACGTTCTGGTGGCTGTCGAACGGACCTCCGGATGACGGGTCGCTGCGCCGCTTTTCTACGCTCGAGGCGGACGAACCCCCGCGACTGTCCGGGTTGGTGGAAGGCCGGATCACCTCCGCCGGGCCGGTGTTGACCGCGTACCGGTTTCGCCGTCCCTGGGAGCTGCCCAGTACCGAACAGACCATCGGTCGTTTTGTAGCGGCGCGTGGTGTCGACATGGGAATCGTCGGGCCACTCAAGAGCGTGCCAATTGGCGACGGGATGCTGTCCCTCCAATCCACGTACTCCAGTGCAACCGAAGAGGATAGTTTACCGGCGTTGATTAGTGTGGCGGTGGAGTGGGCCGGTGCGGTGGGAGAAGCCCGGACGCTGAACGCCGCACTCGCCGCCGCGCTGATGTCGGATCGAACCGCCGAGATGGTCTCGACAGATTGGGCCGCCGCGAGACGCTGGTTCGAGCGTCTGGACGCTGCTCGCGAATCCGGCGATTGGATAGCCTTTGGGAGAGCATACGAAGAACTGGGTAACCTCTTGATGGGTGATAGCATCCCCTGTCGAGCACCGAGTTGTTCTCGGTAGAGTCGCCTTGTACCCTTCACTCGCTTCGTGATTACGACTACCAATACCATTGTCGTTGCGCTAGGGGGAAACGCCTTGGCCCCAGCGGGAGCACGCGCGACGGTCTACGATCAGTTTCGTCACACCCGCGAATCGCTCGAAGCCGTGGTGAAACTGGCAGCCGAGGGATGGCGCATTGCCATCGTCCACGGGAATGGACCTCAGGTCGGTGACGCGTTGGAACGCAACGAGCTCGCGCGGCAAAGCGTCGAGCCCCTCCCACTCGGCGTGCTCGTGGCCGGAACGGCCGGATGGATCGGCTACATGATCCAACAGTCACTCCAGAACGCCCTGCGGCGGTTGGATATCGATCGACGGGTGTTGACAGTCATTACCCAAAGCGTAGTCGCTAGTGACGATCCACGGCTCTCGGAACCGTCGAAACCGATCGGTAACGTGCTGACCGAAGCGGCCGCGGAGGAATTGCGTCGACGTGGTGTGGCCGTGGGATCGGATTCGCTGGGTCGCCTGCGCCGTTTGGTGCCGAGCCCCACGCCAATCGACATCGTCGAGGCTGAAGTGGTCAAACAGTTGGTCGGCGAGGGGAAGATCGTCATCGCCGCGGGTGGCGGCGGTCCGCCGGTGTACCGAGGTCCGGCTAGCGGCTGGGAAGGGGTGGATGCGGTCGTCGACAAGGACCGGACGGCGGCCATCTTGGGAAATTGCCTCGGGGCGGATACGTTGCTTGTTCTGACAAACGTATCGGCAGTCCATCGGGATTGGGGGACGGACGCGGCGACGCCCATTCCGAGGATGACCGTTTCGGAAGCCAAAGCGATGCTGGCGACTGGAACGCTACCGGCCGGCAGTATGGCGCCCAAGCTCGAGGCCGCCGTGTCGTTCATCGAAGGCGGTGGACGTCGCGCCGTGATCGCAAATCTGGACGAAGGGGTATCGGCGCTGAACGGCGAAACGGGAACGACAATAGTGGGAGATACTGAGTGAATCTGCATGAATACCAAGCGCGCGCGCTACTGAAGGCTGCCGGGGTGCCGGTGCCGGACGGCGACGTGGCATCCACGCCGGAAGAGGTCGAGCGCATTGCACGCGAGATGGGTGGTGGGGTGGTGGTGAAGGCGCAAGTGCACACCGGCGGACGTGGAAAGGCCGGGGGGGTAAAGCTCGCGAAAGATGCCGCCGAGGCGCGTGCGGTGGCCGAGAAGATTCTCGGCATGACGATCAAGGGGTTGACCGTGGAGAAAGTGTTGGTAGCCCCGGCGGCGGAGATTACTTCCGAGAGCTATGTCGGCATGATCGTCGATCGCGAGACGCAACGCCCGGTGCTCATGGTGAGTCCGGAGGGTGGAGTGGACATCGAAGACGTGGCGGCGAGAACCCCGGATAAAATATTCAAGCTCACGGTCGATCCCCGGTTCGGGTTGATGGCGTACCAGGCCATGTCCCTGGCGTTCGAGTTGTACGACGATCTGAACCAGGTACGCCAGGCGGCGGCAGTCATGCAACGATTGTACACGGCCTTCGTGGACGCCGGTGCGTCGCTGGCTGAGATCAATCCGCTGATCACGGATCGGGATGGAACCGTGGTCGCGCTCGACGCAAAGATCGCGGTGGATGACAACGAACTGGAACGTAAACCGGCGATTGCCGCGCTGCGCGACCAATCCGCGGAAGCCAGATCGGAGGTAGAGGCTCGCGAAGCCGGGCTCTCCTTCGTCAAGCTCGACGGGAACGTGGGCTGCTGTGTCAACGGCGCCGGCCTCGCGATGGCCACAATGGACCTCGTGAAGTTCTACGGCGGTGAACCCGCCAACTTTTTGGACATTGGCGGCAGTAGTAATCCCGAGAAGGTCGTTACGGCCCTCAAGATCATCGGCTCGGACCCAAACGTTCGATGCGTATTGTTCAATATCTTCGGTGGGATCACCCGGTGCGATGACGTGGCAAACGGCATCGTTGCCGCGAGGAGTCAGATGTCTTCCGAACTGCCACTCGTCATTCGGTTGACGGGCACGAACGAGGAGCTGGCTGTGAAGATCTTGAAGGACGCCGGTTTCAGCGCCCTGACCGACATGGACGAAGCGGTCGAGAAGGCCGTGCAGGTCGCGATGGAGGCCGCATGAGCGTCTTCATCGATGGTGACACGAAGCTCGTCATCCAAGGGATCACTGGTCGCGACGGTTCCTTCCACGCTCGTGAGATGATCGAGTACGGAACACGGGTGGTGGCTGGTGTGACTCCGGGCAAAGGTGGGCAGACGTTCGGTGGCAGTGTGCCGGTGTTCGACACGGTAGCCGAAGCCGTTGCGCAGACGCAAGCCAACACGTCGGTGATTTACGTGCCGGCGCGGTTCGCGGCCGACGCGATCTTTGAGGCCGCCGATGCCGGGGTCGAGCTGGTTGTGTGCATCACCGAGGGCGTGCCGGTGCTGGACATGACCAAGGTGATGCTGTTTCTGCGGGAAAAGGGGACTCGCTTGATCGGTGCCAACTGCCCCGGGGCTATCTCCCCCGGGCGGTCGAAGGTCGGGATCATACCGGGACAAATCTGTGCGGAAGGGAAGGTAGGGGTCGTGTCGAGGAGTGGCACTCTGACCTATGAAATCATCCATCAGCTCTCGACGAACGGTTACGGGCAGTCCAGCTGTATCGGGATCGGCGGCGATCCGATAATAGGGACCAACTTCATCGATTGTCTGGCGGCCTTCGAGGCCGATCCCGATACCGAGGCCATCGTCATGATCGGAGAGATCGGCGGTACCGACGAGCAGAAAGCGGCGCAGTACGTGGCCGATCACGTTTCCAAGCCCGTGGTGGGCTTCATCGCCGGGCAGACCGCACCGCCCGGGCGGCGCATGGGCCACGCTGGCGCTATTATCTCTGGATCCAGCGGCACCGCGGCGGAGAAGATGGACGCGCTGGAAGCCGCCGGAATCGGGGTGATGAAACGCCCGAAGGATGTCGTGCCCCTGCTGAAGGAGCGGCTCTAGTCCAGTGAATCTCAGAGATCTCCTGTCGCCAGAGCGGATCGTCATTCCGCTTCCGGCGAAGACGTTGCACGACGCCGCCGAACAGCTCATCGCGTCGTTCGTCGAGACGGGCACGGCCTCAGAGGCGTCCAAGCTGGTGGGTCGGGTCTCAGAGACCCCGCCGGACGAGGCCTTGGCTGTGGGCGACGATGCTTTCATTCTCCACGTCCGATCTGGCGAGATGGAATCGGTGGCCGCGGCCATCGGAGTGACCGCTGAACCGATGGCCCTGGAGCAGGAATCGGAAAAATCGGCCCGCATCGTGGTTGTGGTAGCCGGCCCGCCCAAAGACACACCCACCCTCCTCCAATACGTGACGGGTTTCGCGCATGCGTTGGGCAACAAAGCAGTGCCAGCGGCGATCCTTGCAGCCTCCAGCGCGGCGGAGGTGGAGGAAATCTCCGATTTGATGGACGTCGAGTTGCCCGAGGTGATCCTCGTTGGTGACGTGATGCGGCGCAAAGCCCGATCGGTGACCCCCGAGACGACGCTGAGGGAGGCGGCGAGCATGATGACCCGCTATCACCTGGGGTCGATCCCCGTCTTGTCCGATGAGGGGGAGGTGCTGGGCATGGTCAGTGGTCGAGATCTGCTCGCGCTGGCCCTCCCGCGCTACCTCAAGGAAATCCGGTCGGGGGGCCGGAGCAGCGCGGAGGCGGAGCTCGAGGAGGACGACGAAGCGGTCGACCCGGAGAACGTTCCGGTGCGGGATGTGATGGATCGCAGCGTACTCTGTTTGTCCGAAGACCAGAGCTTGGGCGAAGTTGCGGCGCTGATGGTTGCCAAGGACGCTGATCGGTTTCCGGTGGCCCGAGACGGCATTCTGGTTGGCATTCTCACGCGAGGCGGCGTCGTCCGCCTCTTGTTTGGAACCTGAACCCTTTTTTTGACCCTATGCTGACACTCGCGATCATCAAACCCGACGCCGTCCAGAGGGGCCGGGCAGGCAATATCCTGGCACACCTCGAATCTCAAGGATTCGTGCTGCGGGCGGTCCGTATGACGCGGCTGACGAAATCGGAGGCGCAGGCGTTCTACGAGGTCCATAAGGACCGGCCCTTCTACGCTTCGCTCGTGGAATTCATGACCTCGGCGCCCTGCATCCCGCTCGTGCTGGAGCGGGAAGACGCGGTCGCCCATTTGAGGACGGTCATCGGGGCCACCGATCCCGCCGAGGCGGAAGAGGGGACGATCCGAAAGCTGCATGCCGAATCGAAGGAGCGGAACGCGATCCATGCGTCGGATTCGCCCGAGAACGCCGTGCGGGAGGTGGGGTTTTTCTTCTCGGAGGCGGAACGGCAGCGTATTTCGGCGTGAATGGCGCGTTGACCCATATGTGGGTGCTAGATAGGTTTATCGGCTATGTTGCCGGTGGATGTCGGTGGTCTCGATCGGGGCCCGGTAGATGTTTCGAGGACCATCGCGAGCGACGACCCCTTGTTCGACGATCTCGATTTCGAGCTTACGGGGCCGGTCCGGCTTTCCGGGCGTCTGTTGAGTGCCAGTTTGGGTCGATTTTACTGGCAGGGAAGCATTGCCACCGACGTTGACGCGACTTGTCGTCGGTGCCTGTCATCCACTCCGCGCCAGATCGACGCGCAGGTGCACCTGGTTTTCACGGAAGACCAGGACACGGACGACCCGTCCGTGTACGTGGTTCCGGCGAGGGCGGACGTGCTGGATCTCAGCGAAGCGATTCGCGAAGAACTGATCCTCGCACTCGAGGCGTACGTGCTGTGTCGGGAGGATTGCAAAGGGTTGTGTCCGAGCTGTGGCACTGATCTGAACACGAATTCGTGCGACTGTCGACCGCCGTCTGATCTGCGGTGGGCGGCGCTCGAAAAATCAAAAACCAAGGTTAACGAGTAAACGACCATGGCCGTCCCCAAGCGAAGAACCTCAAAGA
>JAPULP010000109.1 GCA_027294815.1 Gemmatimonadota bacterium
CGATCGCGAGACGCAACTCGGTATTGATGAGGCAGTCAAGATCACGACGGAGATCGCGGATGCGCTCGACTACGCGCACCGCCACAACGTCATCCACCGTGACATCAAACCCGAGAACATCCTGCTCCACGATGGCCGTCCGATGGTGGCGGACTTCGGCATTGCGCTGGCGCTGAGTGCCGCAGCAGGGGGGCGTTTGACGGAGACGGGCCTCTCGCTCGGCACGCCGCACTACATGTCTCCCGAACAGGCGACGGCGGAGAAGGATCTGACCAACCGCTCGGACATCTACTCGTTGGGTTGCGTGTTGTACGAGATGCTGACCGGCGAGCCGCCGCACACGGGCTCCTCAGCACAGCAGATCATCATGAAGATCGTGGCGGAAGATGTGCAACCCGTCACTGAGCTACGGAAGTCCGTACCGCCCAACGTGGCAGCCGCGACAACCAAGTCGTTGGAGAAAGTGGCAGCGGATCGGTTTGAGAATGCAAAGGCGTTCGCTGATGCGCTCACGAACCCCACGTTCACGCTGCCGACGACTCAAGCGATGGCGGTCGCAGGCGCACCAGCGTCCGCGACTTCGTGGAATCACCTCACCTGGCTTTTGGCGACGCTGGCGGCCTTGCTCGCCGTCGGAAACCTGGTCGGTTGGTTGCGCACGCCGCAGCCGGACGGGCCGGTCACTCGGTTTACGATACCGGTTCCGGGCGGACTCGTGATGGGACCGACCGGCTGGCAACCTCAATTAGCGGTCTCCCCCGATGGGCGAACGATCTCCTACCACAGCAATGGCAGGATCTATTCCCGTCGGCTCGAGGAAGACGAACCGCAGGTCATGTATGAAGGCAACGCACTATCTCCTTTCTTCTCAGCGGACGGGCAGTGGCTCGGTTTCCAGGGGCCTACCGGCTTTCTGAGGATGAGTGTCACCGGTGGCCCGATAACCGCGGTTCGTGGTACCGGCGGCGCGGTTATCGGCTCTGCCCACTGGAGTGAACATCGGATTGTCTTCTCGGCGCTCACGCGAATCTTGGCGGTGCCTCCGGCGGGGGGCGAGGCTATGGAGCTCACGTCAGTGGCGAAAGACCTTGAGACACAACATGCGTGGCCGCAGTCTTTGCCAGGCGGATTGCTGCTGCTAACCGTACTCGGACCATCGTTGGGATGGGAGGACGCACACCTCGTGCTTTTGGACGAGGCATCCGGTGAATGGCTCTGGAGTCAGGGGAACGCGACGTTCGGACGGTACCTCACACCCGGCTACATCCTGTATGCGCAACACGATGGGACAATTCTCGCCGTGCCCTTCGACCTCGGTCGGCGACAGGCGACCGGTGCTCCCGTGCCCGTTATCGAAAACGTCCGAGTCGGTGAGGATTTGGGGTCAGCATCCCTTGCGATATCGGATGGCGGAACCCTGGTGTACGTTCGAGCCTCAGGTGTCGGTGACAAGCTTCTGCAACGGATCGATCGCCAGGGCAACGTCGTTGGGCAAGTCGGGGACGCTGCATCCATCGATCAACCCGCTCTTTCACCGGACGGTGCACGGGTGGCTATCACTCTTCGCCAACCGAACAACGACGACATCTGGATCGTCGACGTCCAAAGCGGTACCCGAGAGCGAGTGACCTTCGAACTCCGGGAGGATGAAACACCAATCTGGTCGCCCGACGGCCAACGGCTGGCGTACACCGCCGGCGGCGTGCGTGAACGGCATGTGTACCTAAAGGACCTCGACTCCGATGAGCCCGAGCAACTGATCTACACCAGCCCGTTCCATATACATGTGACGTCGTGGTCGTCCGACGGCCAACGGCTGGCGATTAGGCGAAACGCAGCGGATACAGGTGGGTCCGACGTCGGAATCTTGGAACTGGGAGACACCACAGCTCCTGTGCGGTTCCTGGAGTCAACGGCGGACGAGTGCTGTGGCACGTTCTCGCCCGACGGCAGATGGCTTGCGTACCAAAGTAACGAAAATGAGGGTCGGAACGATGTGTTCGTCGTGCCGTTGCCTAGCCGAGCGCCCAAGCAACAGGTCTCGCTCGAAGGCGGCACGTCACCCAGGTGGTCGCCTGATGGATTCACCCTGTATTACTGGAGACCCGAAGACGACGGGAATCGTTTGATCGCCATTACCGTGGCGCCCGGCCCGCGCTTTGCAGTGACTGCGACAGAGGAGCTGTTCGAAATTGCCACCGCAACTGACCTGTCGTTCGCAGTCATGCCGGGTGGGCGAGAATTCCTGCTCCTCGTGGACAATCCCAAGGCGATCGCGCGCGAGATTCACGTTATAGAGAACTTCTTCGAGGAGTTGAAGGCGAAGGTGGGGAACCGATGACGGTCTAGGACGGTCCAAGAGGATCTTGCGTCATCAGCGTCTTCGACCGTCTTCGACCGTCCTGTAAGACGATGTCTGAAATTACCGGGAAACTCACCACCGCTCTCGCCGACCGCTACAAGATCGAGCGCGAACTTGGCGAAGGTGGTATGGCGGTCGTGTATCTCGCCGAGGACATCAAGCACGACCGCGAGGTCGCCGTCAAAGTCC
>JAPULP010000011.1 GCA_027294815.1 Gemmatimonadota bacterium
TAGCGGCCTCGGTGGGAATCATGGCCATGATCTCCCAAGACGGCGAAACACACTGGATGGAGGGCGTCCAACTGCTTGCTGTCTACGCAATCCTGGCAGTGGCGTTCTTCTTCCTGCCGGCGTGACGGTGGTCAGGCTGCGGCCCTCCTATAGCGTGACTGGCCAATAAAACGCAGAGTAGTACGCTATCAAGAGCGCCGCGCCCGCAAGCGCAAGATCCTTCATGAAGTGCGCGGTCTCGTTCATCTTGACCGTCGGGTCGCTTTCCTTCCAGAACTGATGACCGAGCGTCGCCGAAAAAAGCAAAAAGATCGCGATCAGGCCCGCCCCGATGAAACGATGCCATCCCAAGAGCACGAACACGCCTCCCACGAGAATCATCAATCCGCTTACGATGGTCGCCGGCTTCGCGGCCGGTACTCCTTTCGAAGCAGCCATCGCCGACATGTCATCCAGTTTTGTGAAGTGCATCACACCCATGACGATGAAGAACAGGCAAAACAAGATCCGTCCCGCCACGTGGATCGTTGTGCGGAAACCGTCGGAAACCAGGAAATCCATTGTCCGACCTCCTCGTATGTGTCTGGAATGGGATAGTGCGCCGAGTTAGCGCTCACAATGCGGATTCTCTAGATCACGCGCAAGAGGAGCCACATACAAAGAACCTCGGTCCAGCATTGAGGTTCAGGACAAATGTTCCAAAGCGCTTACGATTTCCCACCATGCCACTTTGCCCACGAAGCAACACTTTGGGCAGCGCGCCCCCGGTCCGCGGCTGTGGAATGGCTGCCGGCAAGCGCACCGCGGACACACCACGTAAAGAGGCTCGGAGCCGTGGAGGCTCTTTCGCGTCCGGGCTAATTCCTTCGGCGTTCGGCATACCACCTCAAAATACTTGGGTTTGTGAAGACCTTCGCGGATCTCGAGCAACCGACGGGGTACGACCGTTGGAATACCGCCAATGTCCAGGACGGCATGGGCGCGCGCTTGGTCGAGGAGCACGGGATACCAAGCGCCTTTTCGTAGGTTTCGGGATACAGCGGGTTTGACGGCTGGCCACACACGAGCCCATCCGACCGGTTTCACCTTGCTCCAATCAGTCTTGCTTCGTGGCATGCGACGGCAATTCTGTGAAGGTTGGCTAGTACGCCCATGATGGCACCGTGCCGGGCGTGCAACCATGAGCCAGATCACATTATGGTCGTTTCCTGGCCTCCAGAACCGTGACTTCGGGGAATCGCCGGCCGAGCGTTTCTAACTCCTCGACATCGGCCTGCCCCAATGTGGCGGCGAGGAAACGCACGACATACGTGCGGACGATTTCCATAGCGCGGCGGGGATCCATGAACCCGACCACACCGTCGGGTTCTCCGAACACGACGGGCAGGTCCGAAAAGTGGTTGTGATAGGATCCCCGAATCGAAACGACATAGCTTCCCGGCTGCGCACTACTCATCAACGTGTCTTGATGCGCGTCGAGTTGGAGCATGAAATCCCTGAAGAGGCGCTGCGAGGTTTGGAGGCTCCGGGCCGCCGAAACGCTGTCCATCATGGAGCGGTCTTGCTGCATCCAAAGCACGGGCACCCGCATCGGAAAGCGAGCATGGACGTTCCGAGCCGTCCCATCGAGGTTGACCACGGCCTTGACCCGGGGATCGACTTGCCCGGCGAGCAGCGCGGCCGATCCACCCAGCGAGTGACCGATCGTCACAACCCACGACAGATCGAGTCTCTTCCCAAAGAACTCCGTCGCGACATCGTTTTCAACTGCCAATTGATTGACCACAAAAACGATGTCGGCGGCCCAGTTGGTGATTCGGTCGTCCCAGAACCTGCTTGCTTCCGGTGAAATCTGAAAGGCGGCACGCCAATCGTCGTGCAGTGGCTGCGCGCCGCGACGGCGCAGGACCGTCGCCGCGCTACCAAAGCTGTGATTGATGGATGCCACCAGATACCCCTGGCTCGCCAGTTCTTCGGCAAGCACCGTGTAGTGCATCGGCAATGAACCCAAGCCGTGGGAAAGCACGACCACGGGGAAACGTGCGGGTCTTCGTGACAGCGCCGGTTCTATCGTCGAATTCGTCCGGACACTACGTACGTGAGCCGCGTAGTCGGCGCCCATAACGCTTTCCGTCTCGTCGATGTTTGGAACGTAGGGAGTCGGAGATCTCGCCGAGCGCCGCGCCGCTGGATACCACACGGACACGTCGAGTCGGCGGAGGTCGTGAGGATCGCTCGTGAACCCCTCGAGTCGCGTAGAGTCGATCCACTGCCTCGCGGTGGTCCCGACCCTAAACGGACCCTCGGGTAGCGGGAGGCTGACGCCCTGAAACGCATGCAAAACCCCCGGGCCCGGACCGTACAGCGCGACCACAAAATAGAACGCGGAGGTGTAACGATTCATTGACTAGCCGATAGCAAAGAGGTATTTGCCTACGACTCGATCCGCTGGAAGCGGAAGTAAATCTTCGGGGGTGGCTCCGAGAAGAAAACATCAAGAAGGAAGAGACGACCAGACAGCTCGCCCTCGACCCCCTTCAAGCAATACCTCGGTCCGCCCGTTTCGTTCTCGACCATGTCCAACTCGCCGTCCCACTCGGGAAATGGGCCGTCGGAGAACGTGAGGCGGAATTCGTCGACGTCCGTCATGTCCTTCCGTCGCAAAACCAGGCCGAGTATCGCCGGAACGCCCTGCCAAAAGGGCTGAGCAACTATCCTCGCAGGTGGGAAGTCAAACACCCACGTCCCCGAGATTTTATAGGGTTCGACGACGATCTGCTTGTTCAGGGTGGTTTCGTTCATGCTAGCTTTTTCTTTCCCAAAAGTCGCTTGGCCCTCTTGATGATGTCCCCCGGCGTTTCACCCGGCTCCGAGGGGAACGTGATCCCCTGCCCTTGGATTCCCCATACTACCGTGACACCAGCCGGAACGTTCTCCACCTCCGCGGTCACGTCGGACAGGATGTAGGTCTTTCCTCGGTACTCGAAGGGAATCTTGCCGTACACGATCAGCTCGGACGGATGTACACCCAGCGCCGCGGCAACGCGGTCGAGCGTCTCGAAATCCACGCCCGTCGTTGAGCCGGACTCGATGCGGGAGATCGTCGATTGCGGCATGCCGCACAGCTCCGCGAGCTGCACCTGGGTCAGCCCTCGGGCCAAGCGGAGTTCTCGGAGGCGGATCTGGATTGGGGACATGACGGAATATATGGCGTCACAGCTATATTGACAATATAGTCTATACGCTATATGATTATAGCGTATAGACTATATTCGAGCTAGTGCCCCCGCCCCCGCCCCTGCCCCGCATGGGGCCGGCTGAACCACGCCTGCAACAGCGGCGCCGTCGACGACAACACCAAGTAGGGCAGCCCAATGGTTGCCGTCAGCAGCAGCAGGATCCGCCACGTGGGCAGGTCGGCTGCCGTGGGTTTCCACGCCTCCGCCGGCGTAATGGGCAGTTGGGTGAGCGCAGCCGCCAGTAATGCCAGATGGACCCCGGCTTGCACTCTAGGACTGAACCGCCGGATGCTCAGGTGGGCGTACGCGTAGCCGCCCAGCAAGACCACCTGAAAGAAGAGCATGGCCGTGGTCCACACCGCCGGCCCACCTCCGAACCAGGGCAGGATATACTTCGCGATCAGCGGCTGTACCTGAAAGAGCAAGAACGCGCCGACGAAAATGGTCAGCGCGTAGGGCACCATGTCTGCTCTAGCAGAGCGCTCCTCCTAATTCAGGGAGAGAACCTGGAACAAGCTCGGGACCGGCGCGGCATGCCGCGCCGCAACACGTCTTCAATGAGAAGGCGGTTTTGTCAAGGCCGAGCACCGTGGTGGTCGAGGGAGCAGCGCCCACATACCCGCCAGCTGCTTCTTTCTTTCGAGATGCGACACGCCGTCCGTGATCCGGTCAAGGTGGCGCAAATGCCGGGAAGAATTTCAGTTGCCCGACGTTTCGAACGGATCGCTGCTAAGTGTGACCCGGTGCTCGCAGAGCAGGACACCGGTGTAGCTACCCGGACGACCTTCGAAAGCGCTTCCCTCGGGGCCCGTACCGGCGACGGCAGCGACGCCGGCCCACTTTGTCGGGCCCAGGCTGTACGGTGCCTGCTCAAGGTAACCGGCGCGATGTGAGGGAGAGGCATTGTAGCCTTCATCGTGAACTCGGCCACTGGGAGTGCCACCCCACCATTGGATGATCTCCAAGCAGCGGATCTGCGGGTCGTCGCCATAGGCTCTAGCTCTGGCCTCAGACCTGCGTCCTTGCTTGTCGGTGTGAGACAAGAATTTTTGTTTGGCCATTTCAGTCACGTGCCACAAAATTATGCGATCCATGCCGAGGTCACGTTCGAGTGCCGGACGCGGCGGTCCTTGGAGGGCACGCTCGGCATTGATGAGGGTGAGTAACTCGATTTCGACCGCCGGGATGGGCGGATACCCAGCTGTAGTGGCCTGACAATCGACGCCTATGGTGCACTCCGATGTCGAGACCGGCTGCGAGCCGGGAGCCGTTAGCGCGGCGTCGTTGCAGGAGATGAGAGCAATGAGCAGCGACAGGTTGAGTGCGGCGGACCGGTGACGCATGATGAACCTCCAAAAGCCGTGCGAAGGGTTGATCCCGTCGAAGGTGCGTGACTTTGCAAGGAGATGTCGCGCGTTCATGATCGCCTCTGATCGGGTCGTGGTCTGAGCGTGCGTCCAGTGTAGCGCGAGGCGGCCAATTAGCGGCCAATCGGTCGTATGGTGGAGCCAACAGGATGGACTTTGCAGCAAACAGCTCGTCGTTCGAAGTGGCCAGGGGTGACCGCGACCGGGTGACGATGCTACCCGAGAGCGTCGCGCTGCTCTCGGGTAGCATCGCCGTCGTCACCGATCCGGCACCCGTCCCTCAATTCTGCCCAGTGTAGAAGGGCACCTCATAATCGATCCAGTAAATCCATTTGTGGCTGCCGGACGGGGGAGCAGAAAAGGGATTGTCCAGCCGGGAAACGTGGAAGCTCATGCCGTAATGTGTGCTGTCCGCGTTCATCCAGCCTTCCTCAAAACGATCTATAACCTGATCCCGAAAAATCGGATTTACAGGGTAATTGCCTGTGGCCTTATCGATCAGGTGGTCCGCTGAAGCCGGTCCCACAACGGCCCCGTCGGGCATGGCAAAGTCGAAGTAATGGGTGTAGCCCGTCGTGCCCCGGCCCGCCGGCAAGACATCGAGTTCCGCGTAGTCGCCGAGGACATGTATGTCGAGGGTCTGGGTAACGTTAAAGGTATGGGTACCAGACCAGTTGGTCGCGACGGTACCCGTCATGTTGAAGTCCAGCAAAATGGTGCTACCGGCATCCGAAGGCTGTGGCGTCCAGACAACCGACCGGGC
This sequence comes from Gemmatimonadota bacterium, assembly GCA_027294815.1. Taxonomy (GTDB): domain Bacteria; phylum Gemmatimonadota; class Gemmatimonadetes; order Gemmatimonadales; family GWC2-71-9; genus B3T1B10. Next base: position 5,370 of record JAPULP010000011.1, read on the forward strand.
GCGGTAAACGTGGTTGTTGTCCTCCCCCGAGAAGGTCGCCCCCTGCGGCAAGCCGGCGACGGTCATAGTGACAGTGACGTCCCGATTACCGGCCAGGTAGTAACCTGTTTCCAGAACGACATTGGCGGCCGGGTCGATGACCACGGGATAGACAGGGATCCGCACCTCTTCACCCACCCTCACGGTGATATCCCGGACTGGGACGGTGGCTTCGAACATCTCCACCGGCGAGGGAAAAAAGGCGTCAGCCAACACTAATCCGGCTTCGCGGAGGGTGAGCCACTTTTGTTGCGGGGTGGGTATAGCCACGACACCTCGGCCGGCGGCATCCCAGGCCCCCTCCAAGAGATCGGTGCAAGTCCAGAGACCGGTACCTAGGGCTCCCAGCGGGCCATAGCCAGCCCCCAGTTTGCTGCGGGCAAAGGTAACAGCCGCCAGGCGCTCGGCATCGGTAAAGATCGGCCCACGGGGTCGCCTCGCACCCATGTAGACATGGCCGGCGGTCCTCTTGAACCTGAGGAAGTCATTGATTTGAACACCGTCGATATTCTCGGCCGCGCCCCCATCGAGGGTGGACTCGATGACCGTCGTTGGGAAAGCACCGTCCGGATGGACGGAGTTGACCATCCCGTTATGCCCCGGTACCCAGTTATACCGGAAGTTGTCAGTTTTCGGCCACCCCTCGCTCATGACGAACAGCCCGTCGCCGGGGCGCAGGTATTTCCCGGGCAGGTCCAACACGAGGTAGGCGACGCGCTGAATGCCCAAGAGAATGAACCCCGTTGAGAAATGCCGCATCTCCCCGGAGATGGTCCGGCCGCCCGTGTCGAGTGCGACATCGGTGAAAGGGGCCCACTGGTGCTGCTCGCTGCCCGCATCAACCGGGTCGTTCAGTTCACTGATATGCCACATGTTGATCAGGGCAGAGTTCGTAAAGAGGTCGTCCGACAAGGACACCGTTAGTCGCACCGGTTCAAGAAATTCCAAACCGGTGGGCTCAAACGCCAGATGGATCCGGTCGGGAGTAGCCTCGGGTAGGGTATACACCGAGATAGCCATGGAAGACGGCAACGCCCCCGGGGGAATAGACAGACTCACGCTACCTGCCTCGACCGGCAGGCTGACCACGCCACCGGTGGCGGCATCGATATAAACCGTGTTGCCCGTCGTGCCCTCAGGAAAAGAAAATGAGTCTCCCGGTTGTATGGACTCCACACCGGACTCCACACCAGGCCCCACATTCTCTCCCAGCTCACCACAGCCAGTCAGTAGCAAAAATGCCAGCGTGGTAAAAATCGCACGGGCGATGATCGGTTTCCGCCCGAATAGATGGATCTTCCGCATTGTCGTCTCCAGGTCAAGAATCAGTGTCGCTTGCGTTCACGGTAGCGCGAG
>JAPULP010000110.1 GCA_027294815.1 Gemmatimonadota bacterium
TCTCCCAGGGCCGCGAGTGAGGTCACTCGATTCGTTACGAGGCCACTAGGGGACTGCACGTCTCCGCCCCCTAGTCACTCGCCTCCTGCTCCAGGAACTGTTCGACGGCAGCTTTGGCGTCCGCGGGTGACACGGTTTTGAAGTCAACGGGACAAGCAGAAGCCTTTTCCTCTATATCGCGTATGGGACACCTCGTGACCCCGGACGCTTTCGCTTCTTAAATGAATTGACGCATCTCAGGCGAAAGCGCATCGCCCCCCACGGCTTCGGCGCGAATCTGCTTGGCCCGCAACTCGCGGAACATGCCCATCATCGTCTCGGCGTCGAACTCGTCGGCCTCGATCATCGCCTGCTTGTTCTCGTCCATCACCAACGTCGTGATTCGCCATATCTCATGAGTGCGGGCGAACTTCTCGACGGCATTGCGCGCCAACGGTCGCGCGATGAGGGGCACGGGCTTGAGACGCGCGAACGCCTCGACCGTCCACACCGGGGTATCCACCGTCGTGCGCTCGCGTGTCGTGATGTGACTGGTGACCGGGCACTTGACGTCCACCGTTGCTCCCTGAACTTCGGCGTCGTCCTCACTGCCCATCACCACCGTCTTGGCCATCTGCTCCTCGGCCTTGATCTCGGCGCGCGCCATTTCCTCCGCGTCGCCGATGCCCATGAGCAACTGCATGTGCGTCGGTAACAATTTCTGAATCGCCTGATCGAGCCACTTGGTCGTGACCAAATCTGCGCCGTGCTCCGTCGTGAATTCCTCGACGGCACGCCGCGCGATACCTTGCGCGAACGGCGGTACCCGCTGAATCCGCATCTCGGCGTCAGGCGCCCAGGGGATCGCCACTTGACCATCTTCTTCGATCCAGGGAATGTCTTCGGGCTTGATACCGACGGTTCCGGTGATCAACAGATTGCATGGAGTCAGTCGCAATAGATTCTCCGCTTGCGACCCCATATCCGTGCCGTCCACACGGTGCGAACCATGCCGGCCAACCACCAGGAGCGTCGGTTTGATTTCTTCGGCCCATTGGAGAATGACTTGGAACGGTTTACCAATGAGAATCTGCGTCTTCACCTCGACACCAGGGAACTCCTCTGCCATCACCTCGGCTCGCTTGATATTTGCCTGGCAAAGCTTGAGTAATCCCTTGTCGATGATGTTGTTGTGCAGCTCCTCTTGTTCTTCGAACTTGAAGACCTTGGATGCCTTCTCGGAAAGCACGTCTTTGATGTTGTTGAAAACGGCGTGGTGATACTCGACGTCGAAAGCACTGCCGACGTACAGGGTCGCCTCGTACTCGCTGGCGAGTTCGAGCGCGTTTCGCATCGTCTTGTAGCTATACGACGATCCATCCACACAAACCATGAACTTGCCGCCGCGCAGCGATCGTTCGTCGCGCACAATCAGCATGTCCTTTTCGATTCGCCTCGCCGCCCGAGCCACCACCCCGCCCAGCTGTGAGTACGGCTGCCGGCCGATGCCGTGCGCCCCCATGACCACGAGGTCATACCGCCGTCCGGACGCGCCCGCAAGCTTCTCCGCCTGGTCTTCGTCTTCAGCGATGATGCGGCCGTCGTCTCCCAACTTGACGTCGGAGCGGACCCGCTCTCCGCCATCGTAATTCGCGGCGATGTTGGCGTCGAAACCGATGAGGCTGGGCAGCTGGCCCTCCCCCCGGTTCACCTCGTTGATGATCTCCTCAAAGTTGATCCCCTCGAGGAGCTGGCGCCGCAGTGGGATGCTCGCATCAGCGCATTTCGTCTCGACCTGATCCAGGAAAGAGTCCGAAATCAGCTGAAGACCCTTCTCTATCAGCTTGTCGTGGACCTTGCGCTGGCGCTTGATTTCTTTGGGAGTCTGAAACTGTGCGGGCAGGCCGGTTTCTAGCTGGCGAAATCGCACGTCATGGAGCCGAGCCGCGTAGACGTGATTGCCGGTGATGCGGCCCCCGGATTTCGAGCACAGCTCGATAGCGCGGCCGACGGCCCAATCTGAACATTGGGAGTTGTCAACAGGAACGAGCACTTCACGGTACATACCCCCGCCTTCGACTACATGGTTGGTTACCAAGTGTAACTACACGAACGTTGCAAAAAATTTTGGCTCGACTGCCAAATTTACGCGCGAGTATATATCCGTTGTAACCCCTGTCAAGGGACCATTCAGGGCACGAGTTGTTTGCCTTCCGTGTCCCACACCGTGAGCGCATCGACAGGACAAACCTCGCACGCCCGCAACAGCTTTTTGCGGTCCACCGAGTCCGGGTCGGAGCCAAATACCGCCACGTCTTCTTCGTCCAGGCGAAACACCTCAGAGGCTTCGGTCACACAATCGCCAAACCCAACGCAGAGACCTCGATCGATCTCCACGCGCAGACCGGTGATCGTACGCTCCTCGGTTTCCGACACTTACATCCCTTCTAGCCCGAGATCGACCCGGGCCTCGTCCATCACCGACGGAGTGATTTCCGTGATTCCCCGCTCGTTGGCCCACTCGACGTAAATCTTCTTGACCATTCCGCGAACAAACTTCGGCACCCGGGCAAGCCGATCTTCGCTTTCGGGGCTCCATCGCACACCCGTCGGATCCTCTTTTTGAAAGTCGTCGAAAGCGCCCTCACTCCCGATCATCGAGCTGCGGGTGAGCTCCATGGGCTGCTCATCCAGTGTTCGTCCGCCGATTTGAACCCCGAGTGCACCCACGAGCCGCGTCTCCATTGGGTTGGCCAGCATGGCGACCTTGTGCCCGCAGCTCGGGCAGGTGAATGAGGCCCCAAAGGTCCCGTCACCAGGCTCCTGCCGCTCGGCAAAGGTCATTTGCTGGTCGCAGTCCACGCACAAAAACTTCACGGCAAAACTCCTAGGAAACCCTCAACCAACCCGGCCCATACCTCCGGATCCCCCGATCCGCTCGAAAACGGGATTCTTGCCAGCAACGGCACCCCGAAATCGGCGGACAAATCGCTGCCGGCCGACCCGTCGAACAGCGGCGTTACGACGCCGCAGTGCTCGCAGCGGTGGCCGCTCATGTTTTCCACGATTCCAAGCAACTTGACGCCCGCCTCTGACGCCGACCGCATCGTTCGAGCGACGGACTGCCGCGACTCCTCGCTCGGAATGGTAACCACCAAGGCACCTGCGAGATTCGGGACAAGCTCCACAAGGTCGACCCCACCATCCGCTCCTGGAGGCAGGTCCACCAACAACAACC
>JAPULP010000111.1 GCA_027294815.1 Gemmatimonadota bacterium
AGATATTCGGGGCGGTCGTTTCGTTTCCGGAATGTCGGGCGAACAGTTCGCATTGCCGGAGGCCGTGGGACAACTCAGAAAAATCAGACGATCCGAGAAGACCGGTCAGCTTCTCGGAATCAACGCCGCCGATCCGCTGAATCTCACCGGCATTGTCACATCCGGTGATCGCGTCACGGCGGTCGCCACCAACCGTATCGTCTATTGTGACGGCGTCCCACTTGCGGCGCAGGAGGGCAAGGAGTTCCGGGCACTCGGCGATTACGAGCCGGAGCGCGATTTAGAGGTGCGCCGCGCCGTGATGCGGCGGGTCGTTCCACCATCCTTGCGGACGTATCTCGGTAAGACCGCCTGACTCGCGCCTGAGCCTCTGGAGACGTGAGACGCCCCTGCCCCACATCCCCGGGTGGTGAGGGGGGGCCGTCTTACGTCTCACGTCTCACGTCTCACGTCTCCCCCCACGTTCCCACCCCGGCGACTGCAGCGTATATTCGCTGGCACATGAATCGTTCGCTTGATCTCGCCTGGCAGCGCAGCCGATGAGCGAGTGCCCCAGCTGCGGCCACAACACGCCTCCCGAGGCACAATTCTGCATCAGATGCGGGATGGCAACGACTCACGACCCCACCAATGCGCTGACGCACCACATCAGTGCCGAGTCACGCGACCAGCTGAAGGACACGCTGACGAAGGCTACCGCCGGCGAGTACGAGATCCTCACCGAGCTAGGCCGCGGTGGAATGGCGGTCGTGTACCTCGCTAACGATCTGACGCTCGATCGGAAGGTGGCGATCAAGGTCATGTCGCCCGAGCTCTTGCTCATGGGTCATGAGGTGGTCGAGCGTTTCAACCGCGAGGCGCGCACATCAGCAAAGCTGTCGCACCCGCACATCATCCCGATCTACACGGTGAAGAGCTCCGACGACCTCAACTACTTCGTCATGAAGTTCATCCGAGGCCGGTCGCTCGAATCCGTAATGCGCGGAGAGGAGCGTCTCCCGATCGGGGTGGTGCAAACCATTCTGGGACAAATCGCGGGCGCGCTCGATTACGCCGATCGCAACGGCGTGATTCACCGCGATATCAAACCGGGCAACATCATGCTCGACGAGGAGGGATGGGCGGTCGTCATGGACTTTGGAATCGCCAAAGCCGTGGATTCTGACGCGCTCACCATGACCGGTGCGGCGCTGGGCACACCATCGTACATGAGCCCGGAGCAATGCGCCGGGCTCCCATTGACCGGCGCCGCCGATCAGTATTCCCTCGGTGTCCTGGCCTACGAGATGCTCAGCGGCAAACTCCCCTTCGAAGGCGACTCGGCGATGACCGTGATGTATTTGCACACACACGAACCCCCGCCGCCGATCACGGACGCTTGGCCGGAGTGTCCACCCGATCTCGCCACCGCGCTCATGCGCATGCTGGAGAAGAAACCGGAGAACAGGTGGCCGTCGATGGCAAGTGCCGCCGCCGCCATCGCCGCCGTGCAAAATGTAAACGACACCGCCATCCGCACGCAGATGGTCGGCATGGTCAAGCGAGCCAGCAATCAAAGTTTGCTCGCCCAGTTTCACACGCCGCGGACGCCGTTACCGTCGGGCGGGTCGCGCTCCGTGTCGGCTGCGTCGAGCGCGGTTACGCCGGACACGTCGCCCATCGCGAGCGGACTGTATGCCGCGCGGGCTGGGAAGCGACGCAGTCTTGCGTGGCTCATCGGCGTTCCGATTGTCGGCGCCGTGGCCGCCGCGGGTTGGTTTCTCCGACCGGATGGAACCCCAGGCGCCGCCGAACCGGCAACGGCGGCATCGCCGGTGATGACCCAAACCGCAGCGCCCGCGGTGGCATCGCTCGAGTTAGTGCCCGGAGTCGCGACGTTGACGGTCGGCGAGACACGCCAACTCACCGCAACACCACGTGACTCATCCGGTGACCAGCTTGCCGACACCGACGTCACATGGAACTCGAACGACGACAACATCGCACGTGTATCTCCCGGGGGTACCGTTACCGCCGTAGCAGCGGGTTTCGCACAGATTACTGCGCGTGCGGCCGGCCATTCGTCCACCGTCGGCGTTACCGTAAACGCGCCTCGCCCCGTGTCGCGACCCGTCGAGACCGCTCCGGCCGTGGCAAGCGTGCGCGTGACACCGACGTCACCCAGCGTGGTGGTCGGTGGAAGCGTCCGACTCCAAGCGACGGCTCTCGACAGCCGCGGAAACACGTTGGGACCGCAGACTACCATGTGGCGTACGAGTAACGGCGGCGTCGTAACAATCGGATCGGACGGTTTGGCGACAGGAGTCCAAACCGGCACGGCACAGATAACGGCCACCGTCGATGAGCATTCGGCGACGACCACGATAACGGTGACGGCCGTACCCGTCGCTTCGATACGTTTGACACCTACCAATCAAACGATGCAACAAGGCGAAACCACCCAGCTCACCGCCGTGACGCTCGACGCGAACGGCGCCCAGCTATCGGGCCGCACTGTGTCGTGGAGTACGTCGAGTAACGTGGCCCGCGTGTCTTCATCGGGTCGGGTTACGAGTGTGAGTACGGGAACCGTTACCGTGACGGCCACTAGCGAGTCACGCAGCGCGACCGCCACCATTATCGTCACCGCGCGCCCAACACCGGAACCGACGCCTCAGCCGGACCCAGCGCTCGATCGGCGAGAGATCGGAGCGGCTTTGGACAGGTACGCGAGCGCACTCGAATCACGTGATCTCGACCAACTCAGACGCGCCTATCCCGGGCTCACGCAGCAACAAGAGAACGCTTGGCGCACCTTTTTCGATAACGTCGAGAGCCTGAACGTGACACTCGATATCACATCGATAGACATCTCCGGTGACACTGCAACCGCCGATGTCGATGCGGCGCAGGCCTATCGGGCCGGTCGGCAACTAAGTCAACGTTCTTCCTTCCGCGCCACGCTCGAGCGCGCCGCGACGGGTTGGCGCATCACACGGATTCAGTAAGCGGTACCTGCACCTCACGAGGAGGACCGATGACCCGCAGCACGTTGCTCCTTTCTTTGTTGCTCATTGTGCCCGCCAGCGCGGCAGCCCAGGGGCTGCGCGGCAAGATTGGCGAACTCTTCATCTTCGGAACCGGAGAGCAGCCGCTCTTCCTCGCTGGCACCGCCGACATCACATCGGTAGAGGCACACGCCGGTCACTTTGTCCCGTCGGCGGTTGGGAGCAACGCGACATTGATCTCATTTCTGACGAGCGCGATCGGCACGAGCATCGCCGCCATTCCCATCAGCGCTACAAGCTCGGGTACTACCTTCAGGTTCGAAGGTGGCGTGCCGGTACAGACGTCCACCTCACCCGGACCGATTATCGGCGAACGGGCTCAGACGCTCGGGAAAGGACGGGTGTTCGTTGGCGCCAGCGTATCACAGCTCAATTTCAAGACATTGCGAGGTGTCGACCTCGCAAACCTCCGACTCAACTTCACACACGCCAATGCCGACTTCCCGGGTTGCGATACCATCTTTGGCGGCGACTGTACGCTGCAGGGAATCCCGACACTCGAGAACGATTTCATCCAGCTCGACATCGAACTCGAGTTGGATGTTCGCGCCACGACGTTTCAGGTCACGTATGGACTGCTCGACCGCGTGGACATCGGCGTGGCGATCCCAATCATTTCGGCAACGCTGCGCGGCCAGAGCAATGCACAAGTCGTGCCGTTCGGCGGCCCGACCGCCTCGCACTTCTTTGACGGAACTCCCGCTGACCCCGTGCTCTTCGCGAGTCGTTTCGTAGAAGGGTCGGCATCCGGCGTGGGTGACATTGCGGCGCGCGTCAAAATTGGCGTTAGCGAATCACCATCTACACGGTTTGCCATCCTGGGCGATGCGCGGTTTGCGACTGGAAGCGAAAAAGATTTTCTCGGATCGGGGCACTTCGCCGTACGCGGGATGGGCATCGTGTCCGCCGAATTTGGACAGTTCGCGTCTCATGCCAATGTCGGATACCTGTATCGCGAGGGGGACGGTCAAAACGACGCGGTGCTCGCAACTGTGGGATTCGACCAGATCCTGGCTCCGTGGGCCACGCTCGCAGCGGATCTCGTGTCAGAGCTGCAGGTCGGAGACAGCAAATTGACCATCCCGGACCCGTTGACCATCGACGAACCGTTCCGACGCCTCATCGATCCCACGTCGGTGCCGGACATGCGCGACGACATCATCAATGCCTCTTTTGGTTTCAAGTTCACAACGACGTCCGGCCTGACCATCGTGACGAACTCCATCTGGCCGTTGAACAACGGTGGGCTGCGTCCCGACGTGATGTGGACGGTGGGACTGGAATACAGTTTCTAGAGAGTGAGAGGTGAGAAGGGAGAAGTGAGAAGGCCCATTCCAATATCCAATATTGAATGTTCAGTATTCAATATTCGATATTCGCGGGGCCTTCTCGCTTCTCACCTCTTACTTCTCACCGCCCATCGCAAGGGAGCCGCACCATGGACCAACGTATCATAGATCTATACGACGAGTTTACACACACAAACGTTCCGCGCCGTGAATTCCTGACAAGACTGGCCAAGATTACCGGCAGCATGTCCGCCGCGGCTGCGCTCCTCCCGATGCTGGACAACAACTACGCACATGCCAGAGTCGTTCCGCCAGACGACTCCCGCGTCGCCGAGGATTACGTCGAGTATCCCGGCCCACGCGGACCGGTGCGTGCGTACCAGGCCACGCCTACGGGAACCGGCCCATTTCCCGGAGTGGTAGTGATCCACGAGAACCGCGGACTCAACCCGCATATCGAAGATGTGGCGCGGCGTGCCGCGACGGCGGGGTATCTCGCCGTGGCGCCCGACGCCTTGTCGCCACTCGGCGGTACGCCCGGAGAGGAGGATAGGGCGCGTACGATGATGCGGGAACTGGATGCCGATGAAACGCGAGACAATTTCGTTGCCGGGGTGACGTACGCTGGGGGACACCAGTCTTCTACTGGTCGCGTCGGATGTGTCGGATTCTGCTGGGGTGGCGCGATGGCCAATCAACTCGCCGTCCACTCCGCGGAGTTGCAAGCGGCGGTTGCCTTTTACGGCCGTCAGCCGGCTGCGGCCGATGTGCCGAGGATCAAAGCCGCGATACTCCTTCACTACGCCGGCCTCGATCGGCGGATCAACGAGGGGATACCCGACTACGAGGAAGCCCTGAAGGCGGCAGGTGTCAAGTATGAACTACACATGTACGACGGCGTGAACCACGCCTTCCACAACGACACGTCGCCGACTCGCTACGATGAGACAGCCGCAAAGCTGGCGTGGGACCGAACCATGGCCTTTTTTGATCGAGAGTTAAGCGACCGATAAGCCGTTTATTGTACCTTTGTCCTCTGCGTCTATCCGCACTCGATCAGCGGTCATCCGCGGCGGCCCTACTCCGCACGCAGCGCCTCCATCGGGTTCACCCGGCTGGCCCGTCGCGCAGGGATATAAGCGGCGATCACCGCGACCCCTGCCAGAGCAAGGGGCACGACGGCAAACGTGGCGACGTCGGTGCCGCTCACGCCAAGCAAAAATCCCTCCAGTAGTCGAGTCAGCGCCAACGAAAGCACCAGACCTATCCCCCCGCCGATCACGACCAGGCCCAGGCCACCCATGAGCACGAGACGAATCACGTCGCCCGTTTGCGCCCCCAGTGAAATCCGTATGCCCATTTCTCGCGTGCGGCGCGCTACCGCGAAACTCACCACGCCGTACAGTCCGATGCACGCCAGTGTCATTGCCAGGGCGGCGAAAATCGAAACGAGGGCCGCAGCCATTCTCGGCAGATAGTAGATGACGCCGATATGGTCATCCAACGTGATGGCCTGTGTAACGAAGAAGTCTGGATCGACTGACAACACCTGTGCACGCAAGCCGTTCACCAATTGCGCAACCGGTGCATTTCCTCTTACCACGATGTGCATGGTCGACAAGCGGTTCTGCAGGATCGGTACGTACAAGAATGATTCCGGTGCTTCCCAGAGCGTTCTTACCTTCGCGTCGGCGGCGATGCCGACAATGACGACGTCTCCCGATCCACCGAGCCGTATCGTCCTCCCAACCGGAGGGCCATCGGGCCAGAAACGTTTCGCAAAAGCATCGCTGATGATTGCCACCGTTTGTGATGTCGAATCGTCCGACGCCGTGAACGCTCTACCGTGAAGTATCGGTACGCCGAACACATCGAAGTAATCCTCGGACACCCCACCGGCCTCGATGAATACCTGCTCGCGGTCGTTGGGAAGCTCTACGCCCGGAATGCTCACTCCCCAACTCGAATTCCCCAACGCCAACGGAAGACGGTTGGACAGGCTCGCCTGGGTGACACCGGGAACCGAGCGTGCAGCATCGAGCAGGCGCTGATTCAACGCCATGTATTCGTCGGAGTTGTAGCCACTGCCACGGGCATCAACCGAGACAATAGCGGCCGGCTCGGTCGAGAAGCCAAGATCCACCTCGAGCGCCGACCGGAGACTCCTTATGAACAATCCGGCGCCGATGAGCAACACCAGCGACATCGCCATTTGCGTGATGACCAGCGCGTTCCGGAGATTGACTCGCCCGCCACCCGCCACGGCGCCGGCTTCATCTCGCAACACCGGCGCTACTTCCGAGCGCGTACCCTGCACCGCTGGTATCAAGCCAACTAGCACACCCGCCAGCGTGGCGATGCCAAACGTGAACGCGAGCACGCGGAGGTCGAATCCAATTTCCAAGTTGATGACAAACGGAAGCGGTGGTTCCAAAGAGAGCAATATCCGAGACACCCACAGGCCGACAACCAACCCCAACGCACCACCCATCACGCCGAGCAACACGGATTCCGTGAGAAATTGCCGTACCAATGTTCCCCGCGTTGCACCGAGCGCCAACCGCACTGCGATCTCTTTGCGCCGATCGGTGGCGCGTGCGAGGAGAAAACTCGCGAGATTGGTGCACGTGATGAGCAGTACGATACCGACGACCACGATCAACAGCGCAGCCATCGCCTTGATCGGCCGGTCCATTCCGGGATGCAGCGCCACGTCGCTGTACGGGACGACGTCGAAGTCCCACCGTCGATTCGTACGGGCGCGGTCGGCGTCAATGCCCGCAGACATCGCTTCGAGCGCCGCTCTCGCCTGGGCGGCGGTAACCCCCGGGCGAAGCCGCGCCGAGGCGCCGAGGTTGCTGTTGTCGTAACCACTCGGGTACAGGTGGTTTTCCATCTGCATGGGGACCCACACGTCGGGGAGTAACCCCATCACTCGTCCTGGGAACGACTCCTCCACCACCCCCACAACCGTGTACTGCCGGCCGTTCATTCGGACTGCCGTTCCCACGATCGTCCGATCTGCTCCGAACGCGTTGCTCCAGTATCGATGCGAGAGCAGGACGACCGGATGCGTTTCCGGGGTCAGGTCCTCCTCAGCCACGAACGTCCGGCCTGTAACGGCGGACACGCCATGCAGCTCGAAGTAGTTGGCGTTGACGAGCTCGACCATCACGATGTCGCCGGGCCCGTCGCCACGGCTGATGTGCCCGTTTGCCCACTTGTACGAAGTGACACCGGCAAACAAGTCGGTCGTCCCTTCGCGCAGGTCGTCTACGTCGCGATGCGATATGAAATTGTAGACCTCCCCGGGATAGAGACGGTGGACTTCCGCCAGACTCTGTGGATCCGCCATCGTGGATTGCCGGAAGAACACACCATTGATGATGCTGAAGATCGCGGTGTTGGCGCCGATGCCCAACGCGAGTGACAGCAACGCTACCGTGGTAAAGCCGGGTCTCTTGCGAAGTGATCGCAGCGCAAATCTCAAATCGCTCAGTCCACGATCCATATTCCACACCTTTCTTCGTCCTGTGTATGACGCGAGCGCCGCGCGGCCCGTCAACTTGCGGACACCACCGCGGAGTCTCGACCATGCCATCCCAATG
>JAPULP010000112.1 GCA_027294815.1 Gemmatimonadota bacterium
GTCTTTTGCCCAGGGCATGGGATCCCGTCATTACTGCGTTTCTCTGGGGACAGGCCGCACACATGATGCAAAGGACCATTCTGATTGTCTTTCCATTTGCGATAGCGAAACACGGGTGTGTCGCGCTCATCAGGGAACTACCGCCCGTAGGCGATATTGATTGTCTTTCAATTGCCGGAGGTACGCCGGAAGGTCCGTTCCACATTGAATACCGGGACCGAACACACGAACAAACGTTTCTTGCCACGACACTTAACGGCTCCTACGTTCGCCTTCGCAGACCGAACGCAATTTGCGATATCTCGAACTGCACGAAGTTGGACAACCTGTACGCTGGCCCATGACCACCGACACGTCAGCCTGGTACTTCAGTTCAGGTATTGGGGTTGTCGCCGTGGTTCTCGCGATCGCAGGTTATGGATTGTTCACCTCGCTGGGAACCAAGCCGGTACGACCAGCAACCTGACTGCTTGCCGCCTCGCCTGACGAGTTCTCGGATAATGGTGTTCTGGGCTCTAAAACCGGGTTCTTGGCTAGGTCGTAGCACAGTAGGACATTCTGGTCCCGAAGGTAGAGACGCTTGCGGGCAATGGCCGGATGCGGCCAGCTCTTGCCAAGATGCGATGGAATTCTGAATTCCGATTTCAAAACGTAGCCTGATGGAGTGGCTTCGATTAAAGCCATGCGGGCATTTTCGTAGCGGAAGTAGAGGTGTCCGTCTGCGTACGCGATCGCGGCCGAGCCGGATCCTGGACCCCGCACAGGTCCCCATTTCACGACACCAGAAAGCAGATCCAGACACAGACCTAACCCTTTGTTGTGGCCATGCCCCATGTACACGTGGCCGTCGATGAGGATCATCCCCCCGTGGTGATTTTGCACCTTGTTTCCGCGATGGAAGTACACCTCTTCCGGATTTATTCCCGTTGCCGTTCGTACGAGCTTCAAAAGCGCAGCGCCGGTGTTGTAGCCGGACGAGGCGAATACGTAGTCGCCGTAGACGATTGGCGTGGGAACGACTGCCGTTGCGTTTGCGACACGACTGTAACCCCAAAGTACCGACCCATCCGCTGCAGCAACGCTGATCACTCCACCACCGAAGGCCTGAACGTACTGGTGCACCCCGCCGCCGCGGCTAAAAACAGGGGACGAATATCCGGCGCCTCGATGTCCTTTGCGCTGCATTTGTGTGGGGACCGACGTCTTCCAAATCGTCTCGCCCGTCGAACGATCGAGTGCAACCATCATGGCGTCGTCGGACCCAGGTGTGCAGATTACCCGCCCGTCGTCAACGAGAGGCGACTCACTGTACCCCCACGTGGGGATAGCGCCATCGAATTCGTTAACAAAGTCTCGCGTCCAGACAATCCGTCCGGTTTCTGTCTCCGCACAGACAATCCTGCCCTCCCTGGTAATGGCATAAACGCGGTCGCCATCGACGGTCGGCGTGCCATTGGGATCACCCCCGTCACCGATTTCGGCGACCCACTTTTCAGTTCCGTCTTTGGCACTCCGACAAACAACCCGAACCCGTCCGTTCTGAACTCCGAGCGTAAAGATCGACCCATTGGCGATCGAGACACTAGACATTCCTGTTCCCAGGCCAGACGCGGTCCAGAGCAATCTCGGTCCTTTGGCCGGCCAACGCTCCAACAGATCCGTTGAGCCAGCAATGCCGTCGCGATTAGTACCCCGCCATTGCGGCCAGTCTTCGTGAAGTGGGTCGAACTCCGCGATTACTGGTCCCGTCGCGTCGGGCAGCGTTGCCGAGATCTCTGTGGGGAACGAAAAAACATGCTGAGCCTGAAAGCGTGCGAATAGAATCGCTCCGATCGAAGTAATACAGATTACGGTAGCCAGTAGTATCTTCTTCATGGGACTCCTCATTGTCGTCTTCAACCCTTTGTAAAACTGACGATGGCCGGCAACCGGGCCGACCATAACGGAAACGAGAGAAATATCGTTTCTCGCTATTGGAGCGATGGGTAACTGCTTCGCGATGCGCTCGTGTTGGCTCGATCTTTGACCGCCACCATTCAAGTTGGACCTCGATCTCGACCCAAAACCCGATCTCATCGGCCGACACAGACTCGGTTTCTAACGGCCAGAGTGTTCGTACGAGTTATTGGGGCCCCACGGGCTCCCGCGTCGGCAAACGATTGAGCAGCACCGTGATCGTGCCATCCGTGTAGCTGCTTGCAACAAGATCGGGCCGTCCATCCTCATCGAAGTCTCCCACTGCAATGGAGGGGGAATGGCCGCCGCCTTCGATGCCGACGGATGCCTCGAAAGTGCCGCCGCCCTTGCCGAGGGAAAGGGAGATTCCACCGGTGGCAAAATCCAGACTGCCGTCACCGTCAAAGTCTGCAACCCGGACCACAACCGATTGGCGAGCGATGGCGAGCGGAGCGCCGGATTGCACGAATTCACCTGCACCGTCATTGATCATCAGCACCACCTCGGGCACGTCGTCGAGCGCCACGACGGCGTCCAAGTGGCCGTTTCCAGTGAAGTCTCCGAGGGCCATGGCGCAGGGGCGCTCTGCGCCGCGCAGGGGGGTGTGGGCTTCGAATCGGATGCCACCCGAGGGGACGAACATGCCGGTGCCGGAACCGACGAGTACGGTGATGCCGTTTCCACGCACATCCGTGCAGGCGATGTCGACGGCACCGTCCCGGTTGAGGTCGACCAGGTTGAGCTGCTCGTAGGGGTGCATATGCGCGAAGAACGGTTGTCCCATCGCCTCTCTGAAGCCTCCCTTCCCGTCGCCCAGATGGACGGCGACCGCATGGTCATCGACCAGCGTGGCGATCAAGTCGAGGTGGCTGTCGTTGTCGACGTCGGCGAGGACCACGGAGTGCACGTGCGGCGAGTCACCGTCGTGTAGGGCGAAGCGCACGGGCTGGGCAAAGCCACCCTCGCCATCGCCGAGGAGCACGGAGCACTCGTAGCTGCTGTGCTGCACGCAGGCGATGTCAATGTCGCCATCATGATCGATGTCCCCGAGGGCGACCCGCAGGGCGGTCGCCCCGATCCTCACGCGTGGGCCAGCGGGCCGGAGGCCTCCCTTGCCGTCGCCCAGAAGGACCTTGACGTGTCCCGACTGGGAACTCGGTGCCATGCCGCAACAGGGCCCACAGGCCACGACCACATCCAGGTGACCGTCACCGTTGACATCGGCAGCCTCGGGCAGCCCTGCCATGGGGCCCACGGCGATCGGGCGCGACGCCGCGAGGAATCGGGGCTCCGCCTGGGCCAGGGCGCAGCCATGGATCCCAGCACCGGCGAAGAGCAGCGATAGCCCGCCAAAGAGAAGTGTCGCGGCCGCCGCGAGAAAGGGCTTGTTCATCGGGTTCACTTGGCGGGTGAATTTCATTGCGTTGTCTCCCTATCTGGAATCAAGATTTTGTGGTCGTGATCAGTCAGTGTGGCTCTCTATCTCCGCAACGCCGCGCGTGAAATTCTCACGTAAAACAGGCAATGAAGCGACCATTCCGGTATTTCGCGTTCCTTGCAGGACCGGATGGCTCGCGGCATTCCAGCCTTTTGGCGCACTCGTCCGCGTTCGCGGCCGTCACGCCGTCCAGCGGCATGAACAACCGAGGTGGTCCGCCTGCCATGAGCTTGGCAGGGATCAGCAAAAACAACGCGGCGACTGTAGGAATCGAGAGCTTGCGAAT
>JAPULP010000113.1 GCA_027294815.1 Gemmatimonadota bacterium
CCATCCGCGTCTTCTCCACCATCATTCTATGTCCGGTTCTTTGGTCGACACTGGCCTGACCCATTCGTTCGTGTCGCGAGGAAGGGCCTACTGTCATGAATTCCCTACGTGAAATGTTAGCACGGTAATATAGTTGATGCAAGATCTTGACATGTTAAGTCTTATCATGTACGTTCCCTTCACGTTCAATGTTGAAGAACGGATCAATGACACCGCAGGCAAACAACAAACGGAAATAGGACACACATCATGCATACCGTGACAGTTACGAGAGAGATGGATCACGACGTTTCAGACGTCTGGAAGCTGTTGGACGAATTCGGGGCCATTGCCCGGTACAACCCGGGAGTCGAATCCGCGGAAATCGTGAGTGCTGCTGCGACTGGAATGGGCGCGCAGCGTATTTGTCATTTCTACGACGGCACCAGCCTCAAGGAAACCATCGTCAGGTACGAGCCGGGCCGAGGATACAGCTTCGACTTGTCGAACTTCGAGTTGCCGCTCAAGCAGGCGACAAGCCACTTCGACCTAGCTCGTATCAGTAACGGTCGGAGCCGCATCACCGTCACGCTGGAATTCATCCCCAAGTTCGGCCCATTGGGGTGGGTCATGGGCAAAGTGATGATGCGCCCGATGTTGCTTCGGGCACTACGGGATCTCACCAGGGGGCTCGACGACCACATGAGGACCGGAGCCATCGTCGGAAAGGGCGGGGCACTCTTGGCTCCCGCCGCCTGACCACCGTCGATAACTAGACGTCCCAACCAATCTGAAGACAACAAGGAGCACCTGATGAATAACCAACTGATCGATGACGACCCGTCCAGCCACCCTATCATCGAGACACCGGTGGCGATAAGCCCACCGGTGGCACTCGTGACTGGAGGCACCTCCGGCATCGGTAGGGCCACCGCTCTGGCGTTCGCAAAGGCGGGTACCCGGGTCGTCTTCACCGGAAGGAGGAAGGAACTCGGCGCCGACGTCCTCGAGGAGATCGTGTCGCACGACGTAGAGGCGCGGTTCGTCCCGGCTGACGCAACACGCGACAGCGACCACGAAGCGGTGGCTGCGGCCGTTGGACAGCTAGGCGACCTGAGTTGCGTGTTCAACAACGCGGGAATCGCAGCCGATCTCGCGCCTGCAACCGAGTTCAGCGCCGCCACATACACCTCGGTGTTCGATACGAACGTGCGAGCCATCTTCCGAGACCTCCAGTGGCAGATCCCGGCGATGATCGCTTCAGGCGGCGGCGCGATCGTCAACAACTCCTCGATCGCGGCACGCGTAGGAATGCCTGGGGCTTCGATCTACAGCGCTACCAAGGGAGCTGTGGATGCACTCACTCGAAGCGTGGCAATGGAGCTCGCGCCGCAGGGCATCCGCGTCAACGCCGTGGCACCCGGTGGTGTTCGGACCGCGGGTTTTCAGAGGTTCTTCGGCGGCGATGAAGACGCCATGGCTGGATTTGGCCGCCAGCATCCGATCGGGCGCGTAGCGACGCCCGAAGAGATCGCCGACATCGTCGTGTGGCTCTGTTCCGACGCGGCGTCATTCGTGACCGGCCAGGTGATCGTTGCCGATGGAGGGTTCACGGTCCAGTGACAAACGAAAAACGCCGGCGTATTCGCGCTCGGCGCAAACAATCAATCGGAAAGGTATTCAAAATGAAAAACATACTTCCAAGTCTGCAATCCCTCATGGCGTGGGCCGCCCTCTCGGCGCTGGCCATTCCGCCGGCTTCCGCCCAAGAGGGGGGTGCTCCCACCAAGCCTACGGGACCGGAGATTTCAGCGGAGTTTCCCTTCGAGTCGCACTACGTCGAGGTGATGGGTTCGAGCATGCACTACATCGACGAGGGCGATGGCGATCCCGTGCTCTTTCTGCACGGCAATCCCACTTCATCGTACCTCTGGCGCAACATCATCCCCTACGCTGTCCCATACGGGCGGGCCATCGCCCTCGACCTGATTGGGATGGGAAAATCGGACAAGCCTGACATAGACTACAGGTTCGTCACCCACGCCGAGTACCTCCAGGGATTCATCGACGCACTGGACCTCAACGACATCACCCTGGTGATCCATGACTGGGGTTCGGCCCTTGGAATGGACTTCGCGCGACGAAATCCCGAGCGAGTGAAAGGCATTGTTTTCATGGAGCCGATCGCACCGCCGGCGATGCCCATTCCGAGTTACGAGGCTATGGGCGAGGGACCGGGAGAGTTCTTTCGCAACCTCAGGACACCAGGTATCGGCGAGGAAATGATCCTCGAGAACAACATGTTCGTCGAGGTCGTGATGCCCCAGATGGGAGTGGTCCGCGAGCTCACGGAGGTGGAGATGCAGGCCTATCGACAACCCTATCCCACACCCGAAAGTCGCAAGCCGACCCTCGTGTGGCCGAGGGAGGTTCCAATTGGAGGCGAACCTGCGGATGTGACCCAGATCATCGAGCGGAACGGCGAATGGCTGCACGAGACCGGTATTCCAAAACTCATGTTCTACTCCGAGCCTGGGGCGTTTGGCACCCCTGAGGTGGCAGCGTATTACGCCGAGCACCTCAAGAATATCGAGACACGTTACGTCGGAGTCGGTCTTCACTTTATCCAAGAGGATCATCCCC
>JAPULP010000114.1 GCA_027294815.1 Gemmatimonadota bacterium
TCTCCGCATAGCGCGGAACGATATCGAATACGTCGACTTCGGTTGACGCGGCCACGTCCTTCGCCATGCCCTTCTCTTTGAGGTGACGGGCGGCCGCGCTCGCATTGACGGCTGTCTTCCACCTGTCGCCGTAGCGGCGGACCAATTGCAAGGCCGCGATGGTGGCGTCGTCGATCCCCACACCTCGCGCCCGGCTCGGCAAAATCGAACGTGCGAACCGGCCCGCAACATATGCGTCCTCCAGCGCGAATCGTCGGTCGCGTCCACCGCACAGAATAATCAATTCTCCGGACTCCTCGAAGGCCGCTTTGGCCGCGGCGGCGGCAGCCGAAAAGTTGATGACCGCACCAACGAAAACCGGTCCGCCGTAATCGGCGGCGAGCAGGGCCCGCGTGCCGTTGGTCGTGGTCATGACCAACGACATGTCCTTGACCTTCTCAGCCGTCATCTCCAGCGGCGAATTCCCGCACTGGAAGCCCTCGATCTGCTCGTACCCTTGCTCGCCGGCGAGCAGGATATCATCCCGCTCCAAGTTGTTGCTGAGTTGTATGGCGTCGGCGGCGGTCTCCGCCGGAAAAACGGCTTTGGCTCCATTACCGAGTGCGGTAACGATGGTCGTCGTTGACCGCAGCACGTCGATGACGAGCACCGGATGCCCCGCAACGTCGCTTTGCGCCAGGCCTTGAGGCGTGAAATAGATCGAGAATTTCATTCGGTGGCCGGTAGCAGGTCCGTGTTCCGCTCGATGAATTTAGTATCCACCTCCCCCGCTTTGAACTCCGGATGTTGGATCACGGCTCTCAAGAACGGGATCGTCGTCTTGATCCCCTCGACGATGAAGGAGTCTAGCGCCTGGCTCATCCGGGCCAAGGCTTCTTCCCGGTTGAGACCGTGCACAATCACCTTGGCGATCAACGAGTCGTAGTAGGACGGAATCACACAGCCCTGGTAGATGTGCGTGTCCACGCGCACACCCGGCCCACCCGGGGGATAGTACGCGGTGACCGTGCCAGGACAGGGCTGAAAATCTCTCGCGGGATCCTCGGCGTTCACCCGACACTCGATCGCATGACCACGGAGCCGGTTCCCGTTGAATTGGAAACTCAACTTCGCGCCGGCAGCCGTTCGGATCTGTTCTTTCACTAGGTCGAAGTTCGTCGCCATCTCCGTCACCGGGTGCTCTACCTGGATTCGCGTGTTCATTTCCATGAAGTAGAAGCCACCGCTCTTGTCGAGCAGGAATTCGATCGTGCCCGCCCCCACATAGTCGATATTGGCCGCGAGCCTGACGGCCGCATCGCCCATCTCGGTACGCAACTCGTCGTCGACAGCCGGACTGGGCGCCTCCTCGATGAGCTTTTGATGGCGGCGCTGAACGGAGCAGTCGCGTTCGCCGAGGTGCATGACCTTGCCGTGCCGGTCGCCCATGATTTGGAATTCCACGTGACGGGCTTGGGCGAGGTATTTCTCTACATAGACTTCGGCGTTCCCAAACGCAGCCAGGGCTTCATTCCGCGCCAACTGGAATGCGTGGGCGAAAGCTTCCGGATCGGCGGCGACACGCATGCCCTTCCCCCCTCCCCCGGCCGTGGCCTTGATGATGACGGGGTAGCCGATTTTTTCGGCGTTCTTGATCGCTTCGTCCGGATCCCCGATAGCACCATTCGATCCGGGAACCACGGGCACTCCCAACGTCTGAACGAGTGCACGCGCCGCGGCCTTGTCGCCCATCAGGCGAATCTGCTCCGCGGTCGGACCGATAAACGCGATGTTCGACTCGGCGCAGGCCTCGGCAAATTCCGAACTTTCCGCAAGGAAACCGTAGCCGGGATGGATGGCGTCGGCGCCGGTTATCTCTGCGGCGGCGATGATCCCGGGAATATTGAGATAGGAGAGCCGACTCGGCGGCGGGCCGATGCACACGTCGTCGTCCGCAAATCGAACGTGCAGCGATTCGTTGTCTGCTTCGCTGTACACCGCGACGGTAGCCACACCCAACTCGCGGCACGCTCGGATCACCCGCAGAGCAATCTCCCCGCGGTTGGCAATCAAGACCTTCTTGAACATGAACTTAGCTCAAACCGCGCGAATCGCCGCCCAAGTCATCGGTAAAGGTTCGGTCGGACGTGGAGTCGATGCCGCTGACCTTTAACGCGAATTCGCTGGGATTCGAGGAGTAGAACACCGCGTCTTCGTAGCTAATGACGTCCTTCCGATACCAGTCCATCAGCGATTGATCGAACGCCTGCATGCCGTACTGGACGGCTCCGTCCTTGATCAAGCTGGGGATGGTCAGAGCCTTTTCCGAATCGCGGATATTGTCCTTGACCGCCGCCGTGTTGATCAAAACCTCGCACGCCGGGACACGTGTCTTCCCATCCTTGGTCGGGACCAACCGCAACGAGATGACAGCGTTGAGACACGTGGATAGCAGGTTGCGAACCGCGTCGTGTTCGTGGGGCGGGAAGAAGGAAATCACCCGGTTGATCGTTTGGGTCGCATCGGTAGTATGCAGCGTCGAGAACACGAGGTGACCCGTGTCGGCCGCCTTCATGGCCGTGTCCAGGGTGATTTGATCTCGAATCTCACCGATCATGATCACGTCCGGGTCTTGGCGTAGTACGTGCCGCAGCGCACCCTCGAACGACAGCGTGTCGCTCCCCACCTCACGCTGGGAGATGGTCGACCTTACATCCTTGTGCAGAAACTCGATCGGATCTTCGATGGTGATGATGTTGCAGGCTCGGTTTCGGTTGATGTAATCCACCATGGACGCCAATGCCGTTGATTTTCCGGACCCGGTAATTCCAGTCACCAGCACCAACCCGCGAGGCTTCATCGCAATTTCGTTGAGCGACTTCGGCAGGTTCAGCTCGTCGCACGATTTGACCTGATACGGAATGGCCCGGAAGACGAAGGAAAGCGTACCACGCTGCTGAAAGACGTTGGTCCGGAAGCGGCCCACGCCGGGAACGCCAATCGCGAAGTCCGACTCCTTCATTTCGGCGAATTCCTTCACCTGGCGTGGGGTCATGATCTGCTCGGCAAGCGCCTTCAATTGGTCGGGTTTGAGGGGATCGCGATCCAATTCGACCAGCTCCCCACGGATCCGCAACATCGGCGGCCGACCAACCTTGATGTGAAGATCCGAGCCGGCCCGCTTGACCAGCTCCGTGATGGCACCTTTGAAATCGAACGGCCTTGCCGCGTCAGCCATTGGGATCCACCCTGAAAAGGATTTGTCCGAATTCGACCGGTTGAGCGTCTTCGACCAACGTCTCTACGATGACGCCCGAGACCTCGGCATCCACCGGGTTCATTATCTTCATCGCCTCGATGATACACAACGTCTTGCCCGGCGTGATGCGAGTCCCCTTCCGCACATACGGTTCTGATCCCGGCTCCGGCTGTGCGTAGAACGTGCCTACCATCGGTGATTGGATGTCGAGGTAATTGCTGGGCGGCGCCTCTGCCGCCTCCTCTTCCCCCTCATCCACAGTGGAGGCAGGGGAGGCAACCTGATAGGTGACCGGGCCCCCATTCGAGCCTATTGGACTCTTCGACACCTTCATGGTTGTCGACCACCACCCCTTTTTGACCTCGATGGTGTGCGCCTCAGACTCGTCGAGCAGTGCGAGCAGTTTTTCCAAGATCTTGAAGTCGATCATATGCGTGTCAGGTATTTGTCCTCCCGCCGGTCCACCTTCACCACATCCCCCTGCACGACGAACAAGGGTACCTGGACCACCGCACCGGTTTCCAACTTGGCGGGCTTGGTACCACCCGACGCCGTGTCACCACGAAGGCCCGGCTCCGTCTCGACAATCTCCAGCTCAACAAAAAAAGGCAGTTCCATCAGAATCACGTTGCCGTCATGGACCAAACCCTGGCACTCCATGCCTTCCTTCAGGTATTTGAGCTGATCGTCGCCGATGAGCTCGCCGTTTAGAGGAATATCGTCGTACGTCTCCATGTCCATGAAATGAAAGTGCTGCTCGTCCCTGTAGGAATATTGCACCGGCCGCCGCTCGAGCCGCACCTCGGTGACACGCTCGCCGGCGTTCCACGTTTTGTCTGTCACGGCGCCGGTCCGCACATTCTTCAACTTGCTCCGGACGAACGCTCCACCCTTACCGGGTTTCACGTGCTGAAAGTAGACGATCTGCA
>JAPULP010000115.1 GCA_027294815.1 Gemmatimonadota bacterium
GCCCCCCTTCCACCCGAGGGCCCGCGTTCCCCGCCCGGCCCCGACGCTCCCCTGCTCCACTGCCCCCGATCTCGCGTCGTTGATCGCGCGTAAGACGTCCACTTCCTTCACCGGCCGAGCCCGAATGTCGCTGAGGAACCCATCGTTCGTCTCCCCCACCACGACGTTGGCCGAACGGACGTTCTCGTTTCCCGGAAGCCCCAGCAGGTAGGTCAGGACCGCGTCGGCCACTCGCGGAACGCACAGGGTGCAGGTCAGCACCACCGGCGACTCCAGTTCTCCCAATTCTCGGACCTGCGTAGAGCCGACCAACTTGCCGAATCCATTTCCCACCACGATCGCGGCCGGCACTTTTTGGCGGAAGATGTTTTCTCCGTGCGGGAGAATGGCGGTGACACCCGTGTTGACGGAGTCGCCGCTCGTGATGGTTACCTGGCCGACGCGCACCCCGGCCACGTCCGTAATCGCGTTGAGCGGTCCGGTCGGCAAGACGCCCACCACGACGCCCATCTCTCGGGGGCTTTGCCGGACCTGCGCCTCACCCTTCTCGGATGGCAGCGCGCACGCCGCCAAGCCCAGCAGGCACGCGTGCCGCCTCAACCAGGGGTTGACCATGTCATTCTCCAAGCGCCGACTCGGCGACAGTGATATTACTTCGTGTGGGTGCCCACTCCGCAGAAGCGGACGAATCCCGCAGGGCGTTGCGCCCGAGGTGGGGCCAAGGTAGCATGATGCCACGGCACCGGCCACGTGCCGTTTCTTTGACAATCGAGGGACCGTGTCTTGGGTTTTTTCACCGGCGTTTGATGCCGTACATCGGGCTGCGATGGAGCACGGCCAGCCCCTCGTTTACGTCTGCCCCCCGGCAGGCTGGGCGCTCGCCCCGCTGTTCGAGGCCCTGCCAAACACCGGTGAAGAGCACCTCGCGACACTGGTTCTTGCCCCCGAGGCCGGGGACGTCCTCGATACGGCAAACGCCCTCCACACCTCGTCCTCTCCCCCCCCCTCACGACGCATCCATCCCCTCACGGGTCTCGCACGAACGGAAAGGCTTCTTCGGGCGGGCGCGATCGATACGCTGGTCGCCACCCCGGCCGACGTGCTCTACCTGGTACAGCGGGCGGCCCTCAAGGCGGATCAGCTGCAACGGCTGGTTGTGCTTTGGCCCGAGACCATGGCTACCGTGGGGTGCCTAGACGACGCCGAAGCCATACTCGGCGACGCCGCCAATGCGCAACGCATCATCGCGACCATCGACGAGAGTGCTGTCGCCGATTTCATCGAGCGACATGCGCGGCGCGCCCCGACCGCCGTGCTTTCGCGGATACCCAAAGACGGCGTTCACGATGTCCAGTTCGCCGTCGTCGAGCCACATGCCCGGGTACCAGCGGCCCGAGCGGCGTTGGACATCCTCGGTGCGACAACGGCCCTGGTGTGGGATCCGGTAGACGGCGCCAAATGGACGAAGCTGGAGGACTCCGATCTTGCTCTCATTTCGGAAACGGATGCGACACACGTCGACATGGTCATCGCGTCCGACCTGCCGTCCGTGGAGGCACTGGCCGCCTTCAGTGAGTTCGCCGATGGAGTCTTGGTGTTCGTCCGCGCATCGCAGGTTGCTTATCTGACACGGATCGCGTCAACGACAAAACCGTTGCGGCTTCCCGGTCACACCGACCGAGTGCGGTCGGAAGCGGAGCGACTGCGTGAGGAGGTGCGCAAGCAGTTGGAACACGGCGATCTCTCCATCGCGTTGCTGGCCATCGAGCCATTGCTCGAGGAATACGATCCGGCCCTCATTGCGGCCGCCGCGCTCTCCGGACGGCGAGAGCCGGCCCCCGATCGGGAGATCGCGCACATACCAGCGCAAGCGGACGGCGCCACCTGGACCAAGCTCTTTGTAACGGCCGGCCATCGCGATCGCATCGGCGCTCGCGAAATCGTCGGTGCGATACTCGGCACGGTAGGGATCGAACGCACCGATGTGGGACAGATTGACGTGAAGGAGAGTTTTTCGCTGGTGGAGATACGACCGGAGGTCGCCGATCAGGCCATCCGGTGCCTGACGGGCGAGAAGATAGGTGGACGACGCGTGACGGTCCGGTTGGACCGTCACGAGCCCTCGGAGAAACCTCGGTCCGGCAGAGCCGACCGATAACTACTTGGGGTTCAGCGCGTCCTTCAGAACTTGCCCGGCCTTGAAGGCGGGCACCTTGGCTGCCTTGATCTGAATCGGCGCTCCCGTCCGCGGATCCCGACCGGTCCTCGCCGCACGATCCCGCACTTGGAACGTGCCGAAGCCGGTAATCTGCACTCGGCCGCCCGAACGCATCTCGCCGGCGATGACTCCGTCGCCGTTGAATAGCGCTTCGACCGCACGTCCCGCGTCGGCCTTGGAAAGGTTGGCACGGTTGGCGAGCGCTTCGACTAGTTCGACTTTGTTCACCCGGTACCCCCCGGCTGTGGTGGCTCGAACGCCACGCGAATTCATGAAGAGTGGTTGTCTGGTCAGCAAATATGGACGGAACGGGCGGAACCGCAAGCGTCTTGATTCCACGCGGGCGTCGCGCTAACCTCTCGACAATCTCAGACGCGGGGCATCGTGGCGATGTATCATGGGTCACAAGGCGGGTGGATAGAGGTGATCGCCGGCGTCATGTTCAGCGGCAAGAGCGAGGAACTCATCCGCCGCGTCCGACGCGCGACGATCGCACGCAAGCAGGTGCAGGTCTTCAAATCCCAACTCGACGATCGCTATAGCACCCAAGCGGCGGTTGCCTCCCACGACGGGGCCACGCTCGAGGCCCTATCCATCGCTAAGGCAACCGACGTGATGCGTCACCTGCGCACGGACAGCGAGGTGATTGCCGTGGACGAGGTTCAGTTTCTCGACGAGGGCATCGTTGGCGTCGCGACCGAGCTGGCCGCCACGGGACACCGGGTGATTCTCGCCGGCACCGAGACCGACTTTCGTGGAGAACCGTTCGCGGCCATGCCGGTGCTCATGGCCATCGCCGAGACGGTGGACAAACTGTATGCGATTTGCGTCGTGTGCGGCGACCCGGCGTGCCGCAACCAGCGTCTCGTCGACCGACGGCCCGCTCCGTACGACTCGCCAACCATTCTCGTCGGCGGTCTCGAGACCTACGAGGCCCGTTGCCGACACTGCCATGAGGTCCCCGGGGTAGCCGCCGGTCAGACCCAACTCTTTCAAGACCAACACTCCTGAGATGCTCAAGGTCGGCTTGACCGGCAATGTTGCCGCGGGAAAATCGACCGTCCTGGCGCTGTTCGACGAATGGGGTGCGACCGTCATCGACGCCGATGCGCTGGTGCGTGAGGTACAGACACCCGGTTCTTCGGTTCTCACCGACATCGCTGCGCGGTTCGGTCAGGAGATGATTCAGGGCGACGGTTCGCTCGACCGGACGTCGCTCAGGCGGACGGTTGCCGGGAACAAGGAGGCCCTCGACGCACTCAACGCGATCGTCCACCCCTCCGTGCAGCGCCGCCGTGGAGAGATGGAAACCGAAGCTACGCGTCGAGGAGATTGTATCGTCGTCAATGACATACCGCTGCTGTTCGAGGTCTTGGATCCGGACACCTTCGATTCGGTGGTTCTCGTCGATGCACCGGAATCCGTTCGCCGGGAGCGTTTGACGCGGGAACGGGGCCTGTCGGGCGAAGACGCAGACAAACTGATCTCTTCACAGAGGCCTTCGGTCGACAAGCGCGCACGCAGCCGATTCGTCATCGACAACGTTGGCGCTCTCGAGGATCTGGAACGTGCGGCTTGGAACGTCTGGGAAGTTATTCGCGCGGAGTCCGCGGCCAAGCAGTGGGGGGGAACCGGGCCACTCCTCGCGATGTTTGCGCACCCGGACGATGAGACGTTCGCGATCGGTGGAACGCTCGCCCGCTACGCCGACGCCGGGGCGGAGGTCCATGTATGGTGCGCGACACGCGGTGAAGCGGGCAGCCTCAACGGCGAGCGCGCCCCTGTGGAAAGAACTCGTACCGTTCGCACCGAGGAGTTCCGCCGAGCAACCGACGCGCTCGGCGTTCACGAAGTTCATCTGCTCGATTTCCCCGACGGATCGCTGCAGCCCAGCGACGGCACCGGACGCCGGGCGGCGGCCGATATTTTGCAGCAGGTTCAACCCGACGTGGTGATCACGTTCGGCGCCGACGGCGTCACCGGTCACACCGACCACCTAGCCGTGCACCGATGGGTCGATGACGCCATTCGCGACGTGGCCAGCAACGCGAGCGTCTTCTACGTGACGTACCCGGGCCCGATCTCCGACGCCACGTCCGGCCGCATCGCGGCCAGTCCAGACGACCAGATCGTCGCCACCCTCGACATCCGCCCCTGGCGCAGTGCCAAGGTGGCGGCGATCGAGGCACACGCGTCGCAACGCTTTCCTTTCGCCCTGGACACCCCACCCGGCTCGCTCATGATGGCCCAAGAATGGTTCGCCGGAACCGGTCAGACGAAGGGCCCGATCCACGATCTCTACGAGACACCGCGTCGCGCTTGACACCGGTTGGGGCCCCGAATAAGCTTCCGCCGTTCCGCGCGATACCGCATGAACTGGAATAAACTATGTCTGACATCCCCGCCGAGCTACACTATACCGAAGACCACGAGTACGTGAAGCAAGACGGCGACGGAATGGTCATCATCGGAATCACGGACTACGCTCAGGGCGAATTGGGAGACGTCGTGTACGTCGACCTACCCGCCGTCGGAACGACACTGGCCAAGACGGATGTCTTCGGCACGATCGAAGCCGTCAAGGCGGTGTCGGAACTCTTCTCGCCGCTGGCGGGAGAGATCAGCGAAGTCAACGAGGCGCTGGACGGCGATCCCAGCCTGATCAACAAAGACCCGTATGGCGACGGGTGGATGATCAAGGTTCGCGTGAGCGATGCGACTGCGGTGGATCAGTTACTATCGGCCGCGGATTACGCGAAGCACATCGGCGAGTAGCCGCTGGGTTCCGTCCCATTCGAGACGACTAGGTCAGCGCCCCGGTCCCTTCCGGGGCGTTTGCGTTGTAATGAAGGTGACTGAAATATGGGTAAGACGTTAGCGACACTTCCTCCACCAGATAGCTTCGCCTCGCGCCACATCGGACCGCGGCCGGACGACATCGACGCCATGCTCCTGGTGTTGGGCTATGACTCGTTGGACGACCTGACCGACGCCGTCGTTCCCGCGAATATCCGATCGGACCGACCGCTGGCGCTTCCAGCCGCCGAGCCGGAGGAATCCGTGCTCGCAACGCTCAGGGCGATGGCGGATCGCAACATCATCTCCCGGTCGTACATCGGCATGGGATACTCCGACTGCATCACCCCACCGGTCATCCTTCGCAATGTTCTGGAAAACCCCGGCTGGTACACGTCGTACACTCCCTACCAAGCGGAAATCTCACAGGGTCGCCTCGAAGCCTTACTCAACTTCCAAACGGCCGTGTCGGATCTGACCGGGTTGGCGGTCGCCAACGCCTCACTGCTCGACGAAGGGACCGCTGCAGCCGAGGCCATGAACATGACCTTCAGCGTGAGCCGCAAGAAAGACGGCGCCACGTTCTTGGTCGACGAAGCCTGTCA
>JAPULP010000116.1 GCA_027294815.1 Gemmatimonadota bacterium
GGCAATTGGACGGTTCTGTACTTCCGCAACGGATGTGAGTTGGCTTGTGGGACCTTCGATGTGGTGATGCTCGAAGGCGGCCAAGTCGTTGACGCGATAGTGCGGGCCTCTGAGCACACGTACGGAGGGATGTCATCGTCCCCGGCGGACCGGGCGGGCGAGTTCACCCCACCGGAATTCTCGGCTGATACACTCAGGGTGATTGGATGACCGACAAGCCGAGTCGTAACGAGGAGGAATTCTTCGCGCTAAGAGAGGCGGAGCTTCTAAAGGCTCGGCGCGCCGAAGCGGAACGGGAACAGGCCGAGGCGGAGCGCAAAACCCATTACATGAGATGCCCGAAGTGTGGGCACGACCTCAAGACCGAGGAATATCACGGCTTGGAGGTCGACCGCTGCACAGAGTGCAGTGGAGTCTGGTTTGACACCGGAGAGGCCGAACAGCTGTTGGATGGGGAGCATGACGGCATGTTTAAGAACGTGTTCGGGGCGATCCTGCGGGGTGTACGGAGCACAACCGCAACGAAATGAGGATGCTCGGCAACGATTTCAGCCGATCGCGCTCGTTGGCCACCACGCCGTACCACAACATGGTACATTCCGGCTTGACCCCGGCTTCCACCGGGCAGCCGGCCAGACTCGTCACTTGATGAACCCAAACCGCAACTAAAGCAAGAGGCTCCTGACATGTGCGGGGTTTTTGGCGCTTCCAACATTCCCAACGCGGCGCAACAGGTGTACATGGGCCTCTACGCGCTGCAACACCGGGGACAGGAGTCGGCGGGGATCATCACCGTCGACGACGACAACGTGGCGCACGCCCATCGCAGTATGGGGCTAGTTTCGGACATTTTCAGCACCGAGATTCTCGACAGCATGCCGGGGTCCGTCGGCATCGGCCACACCCGATACTCCACTGCCGGCAGCTCGATCATCTCCAACGCACAGCCGTGCGCAGTGGACTACCACGTTGGGCCCCTGGCGCTCGCACATAACGGTAACCTCACGAACGCCGCGGAACTGAAGCGCGATCTCGTCAGC
Source organism: Gemmatimonadota bacterium (assembly GCA_027294815.1). GTDB lineage: Bacteria > Gemmatimonadota > Gemmatimonadetes > Gemmatimonadales > GWC2-71-9 > B3T1B10. Next base: position 1,041 of record JAPULP010000116.1, read on the forward strand.
AAGGGATCCATATTTCAAACCTCGTCCGATTCGGAGGTGTTGGTCCATCTGATCGCCCGGTCAGAAGCCCGCAAGCCCGAGGACCAGATTCTAGACGCGCTGGAGCGGGTGGAGGGTGCCTACACGCTCGTCCTCACCATCGGAAAGACGCTCTACGGAATCGTGGATTCGCGTGGGTTCCGACCCCTCGTTCTGGGAAAACTCAACGACGGATACGTCCTCGCGTCCGAGACCTGTGCGCTCGACATCGTTGGAGCGACTCCGGTGCGCGAATTGCAACCGGGGGAGTGGATCCGCATCGATGGGAACGAAGTACAGGAGCTGCCCCCGCTGCCGCCGAAACCCCACCGCCGCTGCATCTTCGAGTTGATCTACTTCTCGCGGCCGGACAGCAAGGTTTTTGGAAAATCCGTCGACCGCTTCCGGCGAAGTCTCGGCCGCCGATTGGCCCAGGAGCATCCCGCGCCCGGCGCGGACTGCGTTTTCTCCGTTCCCGACTCGTCGAACGCGATGGCGTTGGGGTACTCGGAACACAGTGGGATCAAGCTCGAACATGGCTTGATCCGCAATCACTATGTCGGCCGAACATTTATAAGTCCGGGACAGTCTTCGCGGACCGAGAAGGCTCGTATCAAATTCAATCCGGTTCGCGAGGTCGTCGACGGGAAGAGCGTTGTCGTTGTCGACGATTCACTGGTGCGCGGAACGACAGCGAGGAGTTTGGTAAAAATGATCCGCGATGCGGGGGCGAAAGAGATTCATTTCCGCTCATCGTCACCGCCTATTACCGGGCCGTGCTACTATGGGATTGACACTCCCACATACGGTGAGCTGATCGCGTCGACCCATACGGTGGAGCAAATCCACCAACACCTCGGAGTGGACTCACTCGGTTATTTGTCCCTCGAAGGGTTACGCGGTGCGGTGGAACGCGACGGGACCGGGTATTGCGACGCATGTTTCTCCGGAGCCTATCCCACGGCAGTGCCGGGCGCCGAACCGGATGCACCGTCGATCGACATTCCGATCCCCGCCACCATCAGGTAACTACTCACTACTAACCGTCTCGCCATGCCCAACGTTTACTTCTTCGCCAATGGACAGGCCGATGGGTCTGGCCAGATGAAGGATATCCTTGGTGGAAAGGGTGCCAGCCTCCACGAGATGACCAAGCTGGGCATACCAGTTCCTCCGGGCTTCACCATCGCCGCCTCTCTCTGCACCCAATACCTCACCGACCGCAAACTTCCAGAAGAGCTCTGCACCGAAGTCACCGCCGCCATGGGTCGCCTGGAGTCCGCCACCGGACGGGGATTCGGCGATTCGACGGCACCGCTCCTCGTCGCCGTCCGTTCCGGCGCGAAGGTCTCGATGCCCGGAATGATGGATACGATTCTCAATCTCGGGCTCAACGATCAAACAGCCGCCGCCCTGGCGGAGCAGACCGGGAACCCAAGATTCGCCTACGATTCCTACCGGCGTTTCGTGCAGATGTACGCCCACGTCGTGCCGGGCATCGGTCGAGGAAACGGCCGGGACCCAATTGACGACGCCATCGAAAAAGCCAAATTTCGTCGCAACGTAGACCGAGAAATCGACCTGGACGTCGGCGATCTGCAGGACCTGGTCAGGACGATGCAAGACATCATTGAGCGGGAGACGGGAGTTCCCTTCCCTCAGGATCCTTGGGATCAGCTGTGGCGGTCCGTTGAAGCCGTCTTTCAAAGCTGGAATGCCAGGCGGGCAAGAGACTACCGACGCCTCCACCGGATCCCGCATGATCTCGGGACTGCCGTCAACGTCGTAGCCATGGTGTTCGGCAACATGGGCGAGGACTCTGCCACGGGCGTGGTGTTCACGCGAGACCCGTCGACGGGAGAGCCGCGCCTGTTCGGTGAATATCTCGTGAACGCGCAAGGCGAAGACGTGGTGGCCGGGGTCCGAACTCCAGAACCCATCGACGCCATGGCGGACACACTTCCGCGCGTCCTTGACGAGCTGCGCACGACGTGCAGCACCTT
>JAPULP010000117.1 GCA_027294815.1 Gemmatimonadota bacterium
CGTACTCTTTTTTTCCGTGTACTTCCTCGCGCCCACGACAAGACTCGAATGGCACACCGCACTCCTCGTGGCCTTCGTGGTTGCGGTCATCTTTGAAATCTCCAAGGTCTGGTTTGGCGTGTACCTGGTGCAGTTCGCGACCGCCAACCGAATCATCTCACACGCAAATGCCATCGCCGTGTTGCTGTTCGTCCTGTGGATCTATTTGACGGCGTTGTTGTTCTTGATGGGAGGAGAGATCGCGAACGCGGTGGAGGAACATAGGGAATCTAGAATATTGAATATTGAATGTTGAATGTTGAATGTTTCATTCTTGGATATTCAATATTGGATATTCAATATTCAATATTCTCTATCCTCGTTTATTCTGAAAAAACTTCGATAGCAGCCGGCCGCATTCTTCCTCCATGACCCCCCCAACAACCTCCGGCCGATGATTCAACCTAGGATGCTGTAGGAGATCTCCCACGCTTCCGGCCATTCCTGCCTTCGGGTCGGAAGCGCCAAAAACCACCCTCGCCACCCGGGCCAACACGATGGCTCCGGCACACTGGGCGCACGGTTCGAGGGTGACGTAGAGTGTCGCCGTATCCAGCCGATCGACCTGCAGGATCTCAATCGCCGCATGAATGGCGATCACCTCGGCGTGCTGTGTGAGGTCCCGGCGCGCAACCGTCTCGTTGTGGGTAACGACGATGACGCTGCCGCCTACCACGACGGCAGCGCCAACGGGGACTTCATCCAGCTGAGCGGCATGGCGGGCCGCCCCGAGGGCCACCGCCATCCCGGTCCGATCGTCGTCGGAAAACGGGAGAGGGGTCGGGTCAGGCACTAGCACGTGACGGCTCGACGGCGGTCACCTGCACCCGGGTGAACTCGAATTCACCACTGGAGTCGTTGCGACTCACACGCAGCGTGTCTCCCTCGCCAAACTCCCCTTCCAGAAGCGCCATGGCCAAGGGGTTCTGCACACGTCGCTGGATGACGCGCTTGAGTGGGCGCGCGCCGTAGGCAGGATCGAAGCCTTCGCTCAGCAACGCTTCCTTCGCCTCGTCGGTCACTTGCAACTTGATGTGACGACCCGCCAGCAAGTCGCCCACATGTGCGAGCTGGAGATCGACGATGTGGAGGAGATCCGCCCGACCGAGTAGCCGATACACGATGACATCGTCCACTCGGTTGAGGAATTCCGGTTTGAATGTTTCCCGTAAGGCGGCGTGTACCAACCGTTCGACTTCCTCCCAACTTCGCTCGCCATGTTCGAGAATCCACTGCCCACCGACGTTGGACGTCATGATGATCACTGCGTTCCGAAAATCGACGGTGCGGCCCTGACTATCCGTCAGACGGCCGTCGTCCAATATCTGCAGCAGGATATTGAACACGTCCGGGTGGGCCTTCTCGATCTCGTCAAACAACACCACCGAGTACGGACGACGGCGCACGGCCTCGGTGAGCTGCCCGCCCTCTTCGTATCCAATGTACCCCGGAGGCGCGCCGATCATTCGAGAAACCGCGTGTTTCTCCATGTACTCCGACATGTCGAGGCGCACAATAGCACGCTCGTCGTCAAACAGGAACTCTGCAAGCGCCCGCGCCGTCTCGGTTTTCCCAACACCCGTGGGGCCGAGGAAAATGAAACTCCCGACCGGACGGTTGGGATCCTGCAAACCCGCACGCGAGCGCCGCACGGCGTTGGCCACCGACGCAATCGCCTCGTGCTGCCCGACCACTCGGCGCTCCAATTCGTCTTCCAACTTTGTGAGGCGCTCGCGCTCGGACTCCATCATCTTCGTCACCGGGATGCCGGTCCACCGTGCAACGATCGACGCAACTTCATCGGCGTCGACTTCTTCCTTCAGGTACCTCGCCTTGGTCTGAATGTCGCCAAGCCGCAGCGTCTCCTCTTCGATCTCTCGCTCGATTTCCGGTAAGCGGCCGTATGAGATTTCGGCGGCCCGTTGCAGGTCGCCTGCGCGCGTCGCCTGTTCGGCTTCCAACCGTGCCGCTTCCAGCTCGGCCTTTTTCTCCTGCAGCTTGCCGATCGCGCCCTTCTCCGCCTGCCATTGCGCCTTCATGCCCTGCGACGTCTCGCTCAGTTCCGCAATCTCCCGCAGCACCGCGTCGAGCCGCTCCTTGCTGGCCTTGTCCTTCTCACCGCCGAGCGCCTGCTCCTCGATGCGAAGCTGTACGATGCGTCGTTCCACCTCGTCGATTTCCTGTGGCAGGCTGTCGATAGCCATGCGCATGCGACTCGCCGCCTCGTCGATCAGATCGATCGCCTTGTCGGGAAGGAAGCGGTCTCCTATGTAGCGATGCGAGAGCGTTGCGGCGGCGACGATCGCCCCGTCGGTGATACGTACACCGTGATGCACCTCGTACCGCTCCTTCAAGCCACGCAGAATCGCGATCGTGTCCTCCACGGTCGGCTCGCTTACAACGACCGGCTGGAAGCGCCGTTCGAGTGCCTTGTCTTTCTCGATGTGCTTGCGGTATTCGTCCAATGTCGTGGCGCCGACCACGTGCAACTCGCCGCGCGCAAGGGCGGGCTTCAACATGTTGGACGCGTCGATCGCTCCTTCGGCGGCGCCCGCACCGACGATGGTGTGTAACTCGTCGATGAACACCACGAAGCGGCCTTCCTGACTCGTGATCTCCTGGAGCACGGCCTTGAGACGCTCCTCGAAATCCCCGCGGAACTTGGCGCCGGCCAACATCAAGGCGATATCCAGCACGACGATCTGCTTGCCTTTCAATGACTCGGGCACGTCCCCGTCGACAATGCGCTGCGCCAACCCCTCGACGATGGCCGTCTTGCCGACGCCCGGCTCGCCGATCAACACCGGATTGTTCTTGGTCCGTCGCGACAGCACTTGCATGACCCGCCGGATCTCCTCGTCGCGGCCGATTACGGGATCCAGCTTCCCCGCCCTGGCCCGCTGGGTCAGGTCGTGTGTGTACTTCTCGAGCGCGCGGTACTTGCCTTCCGGCTCTTGGTCGGCAACTCGGTGACTTCCCCGAACGGCCTCGAGCGCCTGCAGCAACGTTTCACTGTCGATCCCGTGTCCGGTCAACAACTGGCGGGCCGTGGTTCCCTTGGTTTCGACCAAGGCGAGCAGCAGGTGCTCGGTCGACACGAACGCGTCACCGAGAGTGGTGGCCAGTCGGTCCGCGGCCGAGAGAGAGTCATTGAGCTCGCGTGCCGCCTGCGGGTCGGTGGCACCCGTCTGTTTCGGAAGGCGATCCAGTTCTCTATCCGTGGCCTCGCCGAGTTGGGTCACGTTGACGCCCGCCTTTTGGAGGACGGGAACCACGATACCGGCATCCTGAGCAAGGAGTGCCGCAAAGAGATGGGTGTCGTTTACCACCGGGTTTCCACGCTCGGTGGCAAGCGCCAGTGCGTGCTGTATCGCCTCGTTGGCCTTGAGGGTCAGACGATCTTGTCTAAGCATGGGATGTCTACCTGCGATGGATGGCAGCCGGCTGTCCCGACCGCAATCGGCCGCCAACCGGCAACGCTATCGATGAGAATCGCTTACGTACCTGGTATGTGCAATGGGTGTGCCGGAAGGAATACGCCAAAATGACATGTTTCCTGCTAAAACAGCAGGAACGTTGAGGCATCGTGGGGGATCGTGGGGGATCGTGGGGCAGCTGGGGCAAATTGAAATTTGCAATCGCCAATTTGCAATTTGAAATCGGGCGAAGCCCGTTCTTTACTTAATCACCGTCATCTTCTTCGAGCCGGCTGCACGGCCGTTGACAATGATCTGATATACGTACACGCCGGACGCGGCCTCGCGACCAGTG
>JAPULP010000118.1 GCA_027294815.1 Gemmatimonadota bacterium
GACGTGTTCAAGAGTTCTCGAGACTTGCTGGAGACCTTTCGAGAGGGTGAACTCACATCGGATGTCGTGGAGCGGCACGTATTGACGCTCACGATGCCCCAGCTCATTCGCCACACCCAAATCATCGTCGAGGCGACGCGCTCGGTGGGGACGCGGGCCTACGTGAAGATCGGAACCAGCGGCACCGGCGGCATGGGGCTGAACGTGCCCTACACCCACTCCGAAGAAAAACCTTCGCGCACCTTGCTCACGAAATCGGCGGTGGCGGGGGCCCATTCGCTTCTTCTCTTCCTCATGGCTCGGACACCGGGTGCCCCGGCGGTCGTGGAAATCAAACCGACGGCCGCAATTGCTTGGCGTCGAATCGCCTTCGGCCCCGTGCCGCGGTGGGGGTGCACGCTTGCTCGCTTCGATTGCGCCGAGCCGATTCCGGTCGCCGAGGCCTTCGGTGACACGGCCGGTGGATGGGTCGATCTGCAGCGGCCGGTGGAATCCGTCTACATCGATGTGGGTGAGAACGGTGTGTTTGCCAAAGACGAGTTCGAGACGGTGACGTCGCTCGGCCAGATGGAGTTCATTACGCCGGAGGAAGTGGCGGAGTATACGGTGCTGGAGCTGACCGGACGCTCGAGCGGCCGCGATATCATCGGGGCGTTGGACTCGGCAACGGCGGGGCCCACATACCAGGCAGGCGTCCTGCGCGCCGCTGCTCTCGAGAGGCTCCAGGAATTAGAAACGGAACACGGCGTGCGGTCCGTGGCGTTCGAGATGTTGGGTCCGCCACGCCTGACAAAGATGTTGTACGAAGCCCACGTGTGGTCCATCCTGCGACCCACGGTGCGAGCACTGGCCGATAGCGGTCCCGAGGCGCTGGCTCGTGAGGCGGAATCGCTCATCGCCGGCGACCAAGAACTGCGGTCGCTCATCATCTCGATTGGGCTTCCCATCCTCGTGCAGGGGGAGAAGGTTTATAGGGCGTCGGAGGTGATGGTCATGCCCAACGGGCAAGACATCGATCGAGTGGCCGACCGAGGGTGGGTGGACCTCCGACCGTCGCGCTGCAGCGTGTGGATCGCGAGGGCCCGGCAAATGGTCGAACAGGGCGAGACTCGGGCGCGGGGGACGGCGGGGTCGGGGAGCGCCGTGGACTGGGCGGCCTTGGATCCCGATGCGGCAATAGCGCCGGCGCGGTTCGCCAAGTGGGTCTTCAAATACGAGGACGGGGGAGAGCGAATCAAGCGGTAGTAAGGGAGGACCGATACCACCGGCGTCACCGTGCGGTGGTCAGCGATTCAACGGGGAGGATGGTGGTAGTGACTTCACGCGCTATAAAGCCAAGCGATTCGTCGCTGACGAGTTCCGTGGTGCAGGAAGTCGCCAAGCGGGTCGTTGGCCAGGAGGCGATGCTCGAGCGGTTGCTGATCGGACTCTTGACCGGCGGGCACATTCTGCTCGAGGGGGTGCCCGGGCTCGCCAAGACCTTGGCGGTGTCGACGCTGGCCGAAACGCTCCGCGTGATCTTCCAACGAATCCAGTTTACGCCCGACCTCCTTCCCGCCGACATCATCGGGACGATGGTGTTCGATCAGAAGACCGGAGAGTTCCATGCCAAGCGCGGCCCGCTGTTTGCCAACGTGGTACTGGCGGATGAGGTCAATCGTGCGCCCCCGAAGGTGCAGGCCGCCTTGTTGGAAGCGATGGAGGAGAGACAAGTCACGATCGGCGGAGAGACGCACAAACTTGCCGAGCCGTTTCTCGTGCTTGCAACACAGAATCCCATCGAACACGAGGGTACGTATCCGCTCCCGGAAGCCCAACTCGACCGCTTCATGCTCAAGGTGCACGTAGGGTATCCGTCTCGTGAAGAAGAAAAGGAGATTCTGTGGCGGATGGCGGGAGGTCAGCCCATCCCGATTTCGGCGATTGCCGGACCAGAGGATCTGTTGGCGCTGCGCACATCAATCGCCGAACTGTACATGGACCAAAAGATCGTTGATTACATCGTCGATGTGGTGCGCGCGACTCGGGAACCACAGGCGATCGGCCTGCACGATCTCAACCCGTTCATCGCGTTCGGCGGAAGCCCGCGTGCGTCGATCTATCTAGCCCGGGCCGCACGCGCTCACGCCTTCCTGCGCGGTCGTGCGTATGTCGTTCCCGAAGACGTCAAAGCGATGGCTCCCGACGTCTTGCGACATCGTGTGCTGCTGACGTTCGAGGCCGAAGCCGAGGATGTCACCTCCGACGGGATCATCACCAAGATTCTGGAGGCAGTGCACGTCCCATGAACGGCACGTCCCCGATCGTTGGGGCGGAGGTTCTGAAGCAGGTCAAACAGATCGAACTCCGCACACGCCGATTGGTCGGATCGCTGTTCGCCGGTGAATACCGTTCGGTGTTTCGTGGCCAAGGCATCGAGTTCGCCGAGGTGCGCGAATACCAAGACGGAGACGACTTTCGAGCAATCGATTGGAACGTTTCCGCCCGCATGGGACATCCCTACGTAAAACTCTTCGATGAAGAACGCGAACTCACACTGTTGTTGGTAGTCGATCGATCGGGTTCCGTGGAATTTGGGAAACCGGTCAAGAAAGCGGAGCGGTCCGTCGAGATCGCCGCCGTCCTCGCGCTCGCGGCCGCTCGCACAAACGATCGCGTTGGGGCGCTGGTGTTTTCTGACGACATCGATCACGTCGTCCAGGCTGCCAAGGGACGGAGACACGCGCTTCGAGTCATCCGCGATCTTCTCGCTTTTGAACCGGTAAACCGCGGAACAAACCTGGCGCGCGCGCTGGCGTATGCCGCAAAACTGTTACGGCATCGTGGTATCGTGGTGGTGTTGTCCGATTTTCGTGCAACTGGCTGGGAGGAGCAGATGCGCCGGCTCGCAAGGAAGCACGAGGTGGTGGCGATCTCGGTCGATGATCCTCGCGAGCAAGAACTTCCCGACGCGGGGTGGATCGAGTTGGAGGATGCGGAGGACGGCAAGCGGATGTTGGTAGATACGTCTAGGAGCGACATGCGCGTCGGTCTGCAGATAGCGGCCGAGGAAAAACGGATGGCGCGCGCTCGGGCCTTGGAACGTGCGCGGGTAGATCATATCGTCCTCTACACCCACATACCGTACGCCCAAACACTGCTGAAAGCGTTCGAGTTGCGGGCGAGGCGCCTCCGCCGATGAATGCGATGGTCGGCGCCGTGCTACTGGCGCAGGTCTGGTCCGTTTTTCCGGAGCAACCGACTATTGGTGACACCGTGGTTTTCGAGCGTGAAGTCGTGGTAGCCGATCCAACCGCCCGCCTTCGACTCGGGCCGCTGCCCGCCTCGCCATCCATTGAGCCGCTCGCGCGTCCGGAAGTCATCAGCGGAGCCGGTGGGTTTGTGGCACGCTACGTGGTCGCGTTCTTTGAAACGGGTGAACACACTGTCGTGATGCCCGAACTGGAGCTGGTGTATCCAAACGGCCGGGTGGAAACGAGGGGCGGGGGATCGGCACTGGTCACCGTTTCGTCGGTGTTGCCGGAGGGCGATTCGCTGCCACCACCTCGTACGTCACGCGAACCGATTCCGAGAGATGTTTTTCGTGCATCGCCGGCGGTACTCTTGCTCACCGGTGTTCTCGTGTTGAGTGTCGGGTGGGGGGTGTTGCGCCGCAAGCCTCGCCGCCGCCCCGCTTGGGCGAGCGCGGATACGGATGTGGGAGTGGAAGACATTCCGATCCCACGCTGGATAGCAGCGGGTGAGCCGAGAGCGGTCGCCACGGTTTCGATGCATCGAATGCGAGAACACATCCAAACCTACGTTCCACAAGCGGAGCCGTCGCTCGATTTGAGGGCGTGGTTGCGCACCGTTGAGGACCGTTCGGAGTGGCCGCTACGGGAACTCGCTGACGTCATGCGGGCGCTGGAGCGGGCGAGTTACGCTCCGGCCATTCCCAGTGACGTGATTGCCCTGGCGGATGAAACCCAAGTGCTTCTTCAAGCCATCGACGAGGCGGAGACGGCCCCCGCCCCCGAGCCGGATCCCGAACCGGCTGTCGAAGAGTAATGTTCGCGCGCCCCCTGATACTCATCCTGTTGCTGGCCGTACCGACCTGGTGGTGGCGTCGCCACCGTGCGCACCGGCCCGCCGCGGAATACAGCGATCTTGGTCAGTTGGCGTCGACGGGCCGGACACGCCGTTGGGTCGGCGAAGTTCCCGCAGGTTTGCGCAGCGTGGCGCTGGGTGCCTGGATCATTGCGGCGGCTGGACCGCAAACTGCCGTCGAGCCGAACGAGATCACGCGGGAGGGCATCGCGATCACCATTGCGGTCGATGTTTCGAGTAGCATGCTGGCCGAAGACTTCGCCCCGTCCAATCGACTGGATGTCGCCAAAGAACAGTCCATCGCGTTCATTCGGGCCCGCCGTTTCGACCGAATCGGTTTGGTTGCCTTTGCCGGCGAGGCGCTCACCCGAGTTCCCGTGACCGTCGATTACGCCGTTCTCGAGCAGGCGGTCCTCGACCTTCGCGTTGGGGAGCTCGACGACGGCACAGCGATCGGTACCGCTATCGCGACAGGAGCCAACCGGCTCCGCCGAGTCGAAGGAAAGAGCAAGGTGATGGTGTTGATGACCGACGGCGAGAACAATCGGGGGCGCCTCGATCCCCGGACGGCAGCGGAGGCGGCGGAACGGGTGGGTGTGCGTATCTATACCATTGGGATCGGTACCGAGGGTGAGGCGCGCACACCCATCGGCACAGGCATCGGTGGCCGTCTCCGGTACCAAACGTTGCCGGTCCGAATCGACGAGGAGTTGCTCCAAGACATCGCCGAAACGACCGGCGGCCGATACTTCCGGGCCACCGATGCGGAGGCTCTCCGGGGGATCTTCCAACAGATCGATCAGCTCGAGAAGACTCCGGTCGAGATCACCCGTTTCACTCAGCACAATGAGTCGTATCGTATTCCTTTGTTAATCGGCCTGGCTGCGCTGGCTCTGGAGCTCATGGTCGGCGCGACCGTAGTGATCCGAGTCCCATGATTTCGTTCGACGCTGTTCCCGTGCTGTACGCCGCCCCGGTGATCACGTTGGTGTTTCTCGGGCTCGCGATCTGGGCGCGGTCGGCGAGGGTGCATCGTGCGTTGGCCTGGTCGGACGACATGGGCGCGGTGGCCCGGGAGACGGGCCGGGGTGGGGTGATCGCGCTGGGCGTAACCGCGCTGTTAGTGAGTGCGGCGTTGGCCGGTCCTCGCTTTGGACGCCGCACCGTCACCACGGAGACGAAGGCTCTCACGATGGTGCTGGCGGTCGATATTTCGCGGTCGATGCTCGCCGAAGATGTCGTGCCGTCGCGACTTGGACGAGCACAACGAGAATCGCGGCGGTTGATTCAGGACCTTCGCGGCGACCGCATCGGATTGATCGCGTATGCGGGCCGCAGTTTCATTCTCTCTCCACTCACCGTGGATGACGGAGCACTGCAACTGCTGGTCGACGGTTTGGCGCCCGACTTGGCGAGCGCCGGTGGGACGGAGCTGGCCGTCGCCCTCGATCAAGGACGGCAGTTACTCCTGGCCGGGCCCGGTGTCGCCGATCGTGTGCTCGTGCTCTTTACCGACGGCGAGGCTCACGACTCCCTCGCGAACATCGTGGCCGCTGCCCAACGGTTACGGCGTGATGGGATTCACTTGCTGGTCGTTGCTGAAGGTGGATCGGCGCCGGTGAGAATTCCGCTGCGCGATCTCAACGGGGTGTTGACTGGTTACCAAGAAGACCTTGGTGGGAACGTGGTGCAGACGCGTCGCCGTGACGACGTTCTTACTGCGGTGGTCGATGCCGCTCGCGGCGCGCTCGTGCCCGCGGGGCTTGGCGATCAGTCCGGCGCCGTTCGGGACTTGGTGGAAGGTTTCAAACGGGTTCCACAAGCGACCACGACTGCGGTGCAGGATGTTTCGCGGGCCTGGATTTTCCTGCTGGCGGCTGTCGTCGTCTTGCTTCTTCAGACTTACACGCGTCGCACGGCGGCGCTCGCCGGCATGGCGTTCTTGTTGCTGGCGCCCAAGCCAGCGCTCGGCCAGACGAGTCCGAGCGTAGCAGATCGGGCTTGGCGCGATAGTCTCTTCAGTGTCGCCGCCGATCTTTACGAACAACAGGTGCTCTCGCAGCAAGGTGGCGATACGGCATGGCTCAACCTGGGGACCGCGGCGCTTGCCATTGGCGACACGGCGCGTGCCAACCCGGCGCTGATGCGTGCGGCCGAGTCGCTGGATCCCGAGTTGCGGTTCCGCGCGCTGTTCAATCTGGGATTACTGTCTCTGCAATTGGCCGAAGTCGATGAAGCCAATCGCCAGACGTATCTCGACGAGGCGCGACGACATTATCGCGAGGCACTCCTCCTTCGACCCAGGGACGAAGACACGAAGTGGAATTACGAACTGGCGGCGCAACCGGTGCCGCCACAAGACGGCCAAGGCCAGCAACCGCCTCCGAATCCCGGCGCGCAAGGTGATCCTGCGCCCGACCCCCAGACCGGGTTGACCCGGGAACAGGCGGAGCAGATTCTCGATTCGATGTTGGCCGAAGAACGCGACACGCTGGACAAGATCAATCGGAGGCGCGCCCAACCGCGCGATGCCATGCGGAGAAAGAACTGGTGAACCTCCTCTTCATGCTGACGCTGCTGGCACAGCAGCCACAAGTGCAAGCGACGATCGACAAGTCGGCAGCAGAAGTTGGCGATGACGTCGTCGTGACGGTGAAGGTCGTTGTTGAAGGAGGGACACCAACCGAAGCGTCCGTTCCCCCGTTTACGGGACTCGACCTCACCGGCACGAGCCAATCGTCGGTGTTCACAACGATCAACGGGCGCGGCCGACGTGAGACCGTCTGGGAATATCGGTTCCGAGCAGTCACGCCGGGACGAGCCGTGATCGGCCCGATTCGGGTACGCGTTGGGGCCGATTTCGTGGTTGCGGGAGAATTGTCCGTTGATGTGACCGCCGCGGGCGGCGCGGGTGGCGAGGCCTTCGACAAACGAGTGGCGGAGATCATCGATCGCGCGCCGGGTCCGGGAATGGCCGAAGATGTAACGGTTACCGTCATTCCATCGCGTGATACCCTTGTGTTGGGCGAGCAATTGGACTTGGTAGTCGTTGCATGGTTTCCGCGGGACGTCCGATCGCGGCTTCGCACGCGGCCCACATTGAGGCCACCGGAGCTGCAGGGTGCGTGGACCTATCCGCGTACTGCTGCACTCGGGGTTGCCGACACCCGTACCGTTGGTGGACGTCTCTACGATCTCTTTGTGCATCATCAAGTGGCGTTCCCACTCACAGCTGGTGAGTTGCGGATCGGCCACGCTACCGTTTCGTACAGCCTTCCGCTGCGCACGTCCATTCTCAGTCGCGAGATGCCCCAGGAAGTTCAGAGCCCGGATACTGCCGTAACCGTGTTGCCTCAACCGGTACAGGGCCGGCCGGACGTTTTTACCGGGGTCGCGGCGCGTGATCTGCAATTCACCGTCGCTGTCGATACCGGCGACTTCGGGGTGGGGAACGCGAGTACGATCACGGCACGGGTGACTGGTCAAGGGAACGTGGCCCTCTGGCCGAAGCCGGAATTCGCTTGGCCCGAGGGTGTAAGGGTTTACGAAGGTCGTACCGATGTCGTTATCGACGCGCAGAACGGCCTGATTGGTGGCACGAAGACCTTCACATATTTGGTTGCCCCAGAATCCACGGGAACGTATGTCGTTCCGCCACCGACCTATACTTACTTCGCTTTGGATTCGGGACGGTACGTCCAGGCGACCACACCACGGATCCAACTCGTGGCCCGGGCGGTGCGACCGAGTTCTACTGCCGATCTCCGGCCGCCTGCTATTATGGCTCGGCGCGGTGTCTCGCTGCTCGACTCGCTAGTGACCAATACCAGTTTGTGGTTATTCGGTTTGATTTTAGGGTTGCCGCCAGCTCTCGCGGGCATGGTGCGGGTGGCAGCGGCGAGGATCAGACGGGGTGGGAAACCGATGGCGGAATCACGCCAAACCGATCCTCCCTTGGAGACGCTCGAGCGAGAGTTCCGAGCAAAACTGGAGCAACTCGTTCCCGGTTTGCATGCTCGTGAGGGAGACGGGCTGCCTGCTGCGCTGCGCGCTGCTGGGGTCGAGGCGCCAGTTGCCACACACGCGTCGCGAGTGCGCGACCGGCTGCGCCAGGCCGTCTACGGACCGGGTGGTGCGTCCGATCCGCTAGAGCTCACCGCGGAAGTCCACGAGGTGTTGCGGGCGTTGCCAGTCGGAACACGACAAAGATCAGGAGTGGTCCGCGTTGCGAGTGTCGCGGGGTTGATGATGCTGGTGGGAACAGGCTTGGCGTCGGCCCAGACGCCGTCGGCGGAGCAACTCTACGAAGCGGGTGCATATCGCACGGCGGCTGACAGTTTTAGTGCACGGGCCTCCGAGGAACCGCTGGACGCATCGCAGTGGTTCAACACCGGTGCGGCTCTCTTTGGCGCCGGTGGGAAGACGGCTGCACGCGGTGCGTGGATCCGAGCGGCCCGCATTGCACCGCGCGATCGAGTCGTACGCGCTGCGTTGGAATTGGTTCCGCCGCTGGACGCGCAGGCGCGTTCTTCGACGTGGATCGCCCCGGTAACCGCCTTCGAACTGGCGGCGGCGGCGATGGTGTTCTGGGTCGTGGGCTGGTTGGTGTACACATTCTCGTCACGTGCTCGCCGCGTCGCCATGTCGTTGGTGGCGTTGGGTGTCGTCAGTGCGGCTCTTGGGGCCTATCTGCAACATCGTTACAACGAACCGGTCGGACTCATCACATCGCCAAACGTGCCCGTTCTCGAAGCGCCGTACGGTACGGCTGACGCGACCACGCGACTCGAAGAGGGAACGGCGGTCCGAATCGTCGACGAAGCTGGTCCGTGGCTGCGCATCAGTCGCGGTGTGTCTCAAGGGTGGGTGCTCACGATCCAAGTCTGGCGGCTCTAGATGGGGCGCGTTGCTATTCTCGCGGATGCGGTCGCCGACCAGATTGCGGCGGGCGAAATCGTTGAGCGGCCTGCATCGGTGGTCAAGGAATTAGTTGAAAACGCGTTGGACGCCGGAGCCAGCAGCATCGAGATCGAGTTGGAGGCCGGCGGGAAAACGTCCATTGCGGTCAGTGATGACGGGACCGGCATGGACCGGGACGATGCGGTGCTCGCGATCGACCGACACGCGACCAGCAAGATTAGGGTGGCGTCCGATCTCATCGGCGTGGCAACGTTTGGCTTCCGCGGCGAGGCACTGCCCGCCATGGCCTCCATTGCCAAGTTCGAGCTGGAGACGGCCACGACCCCTCAAAACGGTGATGGGTCCGAGGCGACACGCCTGGTAGTAGATGGCGGTCGGTTGAAAGACGTGCAGACGACCGCGCGACAGCGAGGGACCACCGTGCGAGTCAAGCGACTGTTCTTCAACGCACCCGCTCGGAGGAAGTTTCTTCGAACATCGGCCACGGAGACCCGTCAGGTCGTCACCGCCGTTTCGTTGTTGGCGTTGACGCGTCTCGATGTGTCCTTCAAGCTCACCAACGATGGCCGGGTCCTGACCGATGCTCCGCGCGTCTCGGCTTTGTCCGATCGGATCGAGGCGCTGTTTGGACGTTCACTGGCGGAAGGGTTGATTCCGGTCGAACATCACGCCGGTGCCGTCTCGGTCCGCGGTTTCATCCAACGCCCAGCGGACGCGAAGCCAACCGGTCGTAAAGCGTTTCTCTTCGTCAATGGACGCCCCTTCCGCGATCCCTTTCTCGTGCGTGCCGCCGAGGGTGGATACCGGGCCACTATTCATCCTGGAACGCGCCCCACGATGCTTCTCTCCTTGGGCGTACCGGGCGACGCGGTGGACGTCAACGTTCATCCCAGCAAACTCGAGGTGCGTTTTCGTGACCGCCGGTTTGTGGAGGCGACGGTCGAGGAGGCTGTACGTGACGCCCTCGGCGACATGAATGCGGCGGCTGTGGTGGGACCGTCGGGGCCGATGGCGGTGTCTGCCTGGGGAGCGGACGTTGCAGGGAACGCATCGCTCTTTGGTGACGAGCAACAGGTCCCCACATCGGAACCGGGGCATGCGTTTTCTCCGGACGGCGAGTATCTCCAGGTTTTCAGCACGTACATAGTGATGCAGACCCCCGACGGCCTTGCCATCGTGGACCAGCATTCGGCGCACGAGAGGGTGTTGTACGAACAAACCATGGCCCAACTCGACGGGAACGGGGCTCCGTCGCAGCGTTTGTTGCTTCCTTTCACCGTCGATCTCGAGCCCCGTGAGCTCGAAGCAGTCGAGCAAAATCGTGATTTCTTGAACACCATCGGGTTCGAGGTGGATGAGTTTGGTGGCCGGTCGGTTGTGCTGCACGCTGTGCCGAATCCGCATCCCCGCTTTGATGCCCGACGATGCTTCGAGGAGGTCGTAGCGGATTTCGCCCGCGGTCGGTTTGGGGGTTGGGCAAATCAACTCGAACGGTTCGCTGCCATGTACGCCTGCCGCGCTGCTATCAAGGCAGGGCAAGTGCTGGAACAGCGCGAGGTCGCGACGCTCCTTCGCCGGCTCTTTGCGTGCCAATTGCCGCCACACGACGTACACGGGCGCCCAACCATCGTGCAGCTTCCCCGGGAGGAGCTGGAGCGCCGCTTTGGGCGCAGCTAGGCCGGTCGTTCCCGTACTCGTGGGTCCGACGGCCGTGGGGAAGACGGCGGTCGCGATTGCCCTTGCCGAATACTGGCCTGTCACGGTTGTCTCCGCCGACTCACGGCAAGTGTATCGCGGCTTGGACATCGGCACGGCCAAACCCACCGCCGAGGTGCTGGAGGTGGTGCCGCACGTCGGATTGGATATCGTGGATCCAGGAGAGCGGTATAGTGCCGGCCAGTATGCTCGAGATGCCGCAAAGTGGCTTGTGGCGATCGCGCCCTCGCGGCGCCCGGTCGTGATTGGCGGGACGGGTTTTTATATTCGAGCGCTTGCCGACGGGCTGTTTCGGGAGCCACCCATTGACGCCGGCGTGCGGAAGAAGTTCCGTGCGTGGGCCACCGGCGCCAAGGGTTTGGGAGGGTGGGCCGCTCGGCTCGACCCGGAATATCGGGGAGGTGGCAAACAACGCGCCTCACGGACGGTCGAGGTCGCCTTGCTGACCGGGAAGCCCTTGTCGTTGTGGCAGCGGGAAGCAAAAGCCGAAGGGGTGATGCGTCCATGGTATGTTCGGCTCACCGCGCCGCGAACATTCCTACACGGGCGCATCGAAGAGCGGACCCGCGCCATGCTGCGGGTGGGATGGGTGGACGAGGTCCGGCGGCTGCTCGACGACGGCGTGGCGCCCGACGCGGCCGGCTTGGACGGGCTCGGATACCGCGAAATCATCTCGCATCTGGAAGGACACCTGGCAGCCGATGAACTGCCAGAGGCCATCGCCACGAGTACGCGCCAATACGCCAAACGCCAGGAGACCTGGTTTCGGCACCAATTGATCGGGCACCCCGTCGTGACGATGGATGCTACAGATCCTCCAAACGTTCTGGCTCGGAGGATCGTCGAACTATGGGAGGATAGGGACGTATAAGATGCGAATCGGGATCACGTGTTATCCAACGTACGGCGGCTCGGGCGCCGTGGCGACCGAGCTTGGTTTGGAATTGGCCAAGCGGGGCCACGAGATTCACGTCATCTCGTATGCGTCTCCCTTCCGGTTGCCGGGCTTCGCGGAGAATGTCTACTTCCACGGGGTCGATCTCAGCGGGACGTATCCACTCCTCGAATATTTTCCATACTCGCTCGCACTTGCGGTCAAGCAACACGAGGTAGCGTTGCGCGAAAAATTGGACGTACTTCACGTGCACTACGCCGTTCCGCACGCGACAGCGGCGTTCTTGGCGCGCGAGATGATTGGCCCGGATCACCCCCTCAAACTGATCACGACACTTCACGGCACCGACATCACGCTTGTAGGGAAGGAGAAGTCGTTTTTCACGGTAACGAAGTTTGCGATTGAGCGGTCAGACGCTGTGACCGCCGTGTCGGAGTACCTGCGTCACGAAACGTACAAAGCGTTCGGATGCGACAAGTGCGGAATCAAGATGATTCCCAACTTCATCGATTTGGCTACGTACCGGCCGTTGGAAGAACGTCCCCACGCGTTCGGTCCTCCGGGAACCAAGGTCATTGTGCACACGTCGAATTTCCGGCCGTTGAAACGCGTGCCGGACGTCGTGCGCATTTTCCATCGCATTCGAAAAACGGTTCCGGCGGTGCTGGTTCTCGTGGGTGATGGTCCGGACCGTCCCGAAGCAGAAGCCCTCGTCGAGCAGCTCGGCATACAAGAGCATGTTCGGTTCTTGGGCAAACTGAATGTCGTGGTGGACATCCTCCAAGCTTCGGATCTCTTTCTCTTGCCGAGTACGTCGGAATCGTTTGGCTTGGGCGCGCTGGAAGCCATGGCCTGCGGGATACCCGTCGTGGCGAGCAACGTTGGCGGGTTGCCGGAGGTGGTGATTCACGGCGAATCCGGCGCGCTCCACGACCCGGACGATCTAGACGGCATGGCGGACAGTGCGGTTGCGTTGCTCAGTGACCACCAGCGATGGTGTGCGGCGCGCGAGGCGGCGGTGACGAGAGCGGCCGTTTTCTCGACCGACCGGATTGTCCCGCAGTATGAGGCGCTCTATCGTGAAGTAGTCGAAGGATGAGTTGGTGGCAGGGAATCTTGTTGGGTCTGGTACAAGGCCTCACCGAGTTCTTGCCGATTTCGAGCTCCGGGCATCTGGTAGTGGTCGAGGCTGTCATGGGTCTCCAGACACCCG
>JAPULP010000119.1 GCA_027294815.1 Gemmatimonadota bacterium
AAACGGGCAGTGGGGGTATCTCATGTTAAATGCGAGTTTCTAGGTTGTAGGGTGTAGGGTGTAGGTGTAGAACCCTTGCCGATGCAACACCCACACCCCACACCCCACACCCCACACCCTATAACTGCGGTTTCTTCGCCCTGATGAACGCGGCCATGACCCGGCCCGTGATTTGCGGTGCGATGGCTTCGACGTCCAGCCCTGCGTTCTCGAGAAAGTTTCGCGCGTCGTCCACTTGATACGTTCGCGTCGTCTCGAGGTCGGGCTCGCAAAACCCGGCTTCGAGGAGTAACGCCTCGAATTCCGACACGTCGAGTGCGCCGGCCACGCAGCCGGCCCATAGTTCCATGTTGCGTCGAATCTCGGCGGGCATCGGTCCCCGTACCACGACGTCCGAAACGGCGAACCGTCCGCCCGGTTTCAGCACGCGGTATGCCTCATGCAGCACCTTGCGCTTATCGCCCGAGAGATTGATCACACAGTTGGAAATGATGACATCCACCGAATCGTCGGGAAGGGGGATGTCCTCGATCTCTCCCTTGAGGAACTCCACGTTGTCGATTCCGGCCTTGCGCTGGTTCTCGCGGGCAAGCGCCAGCATTTCGTCCGTCATGTCGAGCCCGTACACCTTGCCGGTGGGCCCCACCCGCCTGGCGGACAGCAAGACATCGATGCCTCCGCCCGAGCCGGGATCCAGGACTGTTTCTCCTTCGTGCAGCTCGGCCAGGGCGGTGGGGTTCCCGCACCCCAGCGACGCGTGTAGTGCGTTTCCGGGGACCTGGTCGGTTTGGTCCGCGCCGTAGAGGTCGGATGTGATGGGATTGCACCCTGACGCGCCGCCACAGCAACCCGTGGATTCGCCTTCTCCCAGACGAGTCGCGAGCGCGCCGTACTTATCACGAACGGTGGCCTTGACGTCCTTCTTGGCGTTCACGAGACGCCTTTCACTGTAGTTGCTACTAGCAACAATAAACCGAATCGCTCCGCGCGGCAAGGGAGTTGGCAAATGATCCGGCGATGCCCAAACCCGATGGGTGACCTCCACCCCTCTTCGTAGTGCGTATCCCATCCACATCAAGTAGGGGTGGTGGAGGGGGAATCCAGCTCGAAGGGTGGTGTGGGGTCGAAACTTTCAGGGTCGCGGTCGGGGGCTCGGCGGCTATCTTTTCGCTCATTACCCACTCGCTGGTGATACCATGACCCGGATCTGTGTCGTCACGTGCTCGATTCTTTTCTCAACCATTCTTCCGCCGCAGGCAATGGGCCAGGCGGGGGATCCTGCCAACCCCAATTGGGAGAAGTTTCACACCACCGCCGACGCCTACGCGCTGCTGCGTGGCTGGGCCGGCATGTTCCCTCGACTCACGACCCTGTATTCGATCGGTGAGACGCTGGAGGGTACGCCGTTGATGGTTTTGGAGATCACGAACAAGGACACCGGGCCGGCAGACGAGAAGCCCGGCTACTATTACGACGGTAACATTCACGCGTCCGAATTCACCGGCGCCGAAGTGGCGCTGCACTTCGCATGGTACGTGTTGAGCCGTTACGGCAACGATCCACGTATCACCCGTCTCCTGGATACGCGGACTCTCTACGTACGTCCCAAGTTCAACCCCGACGGCGCCGACATCGCTCTCACCACACCGAACAGTCTTCGCAGCACTCCCCGGCCGTACGACGAAGACCGTGATGGGTTGTTGGACGAAGACCCGCGGGACGATCTCGATGGTGACGGAGCCATGACGCAGATGCGAGTGCCGAACCCCAACGGCCTGTGGAGGATCAGTCCGTCCGACAATCGTGTAATGGTGCGTCGCGGTGATGGGGAAATGGAAGGGGATTTTTACGATCTGCTGTCGGAGGGCATCGACAACGACGGTGACGGCTATTTCAACGAAGACGGTATCGGCGGAATCGACATGAACCGAAACTTCCCGCGCAACTGGGGCTTGGAGGCGGAGCAACGCGGTGCGGGACCGTATCCCCTGTCCGAGCCGGAAACGCGTGCGACGATCGAGTTCATCAACGGTCATCGCAACATCACCGGGGTGTTCCACGGCCATACGTCCGGCGGATTCGTCTACCGGCTGCCCTCGACCACCTCGTGGGACGACTTCAATTCGGCCGATCAGAATCTGATTGTCGAACTGTCACGCAAGTACGAGCAGACGACCGGTCAGCCGGCGAGAGCCAGCTATACCAATCCGCGCGTGCACAGGCACGGTACGCTGATCAGTTGGTCGTACTGGGATTTCGGGGTGGTAGGGTTCGTGCCGGAGTTTTGGGGTGGCTTTGGTCGCGACTATGACGGTAACGGCCGCGTCACCAGTGACGAACGGTTTCGGTGGAATGAAGAGGAACTGAACGGTGCGGGCTTCGCTGAGTGGACGGCCTACGATCACCCGCAACTCGGTAGGGTCGAGATCGGTGGATGGCGTTCGAAGTTCACTCGCAGCAATCCGCCGCCACATCTTCTCAAAGGAGAGGTCGAACTCTACATACCGTGGATGCTCTACCTCGCCGAAGCGAGTCCCAGGGTAGTGATTCGCGATTTCTCCACTAGTCGTGTAAGTGGGGACGTGTACAAGGTGACCGTCGTGGTGGAAAACGAGGGATACCTCCCGACCAATATTACCCAGCGGGCTGTCGATCTCGAGATTGCCGTGCCGGTACGGGCGGTTGTCGAACTCACTGGAGCGGAGTTGGTCACCGGCGAAGCGCGTACGACGCTCGGGCACTTGAATGGATCGCGAGACACGCAGGGTCAGCGTGGCACATTTGAATCTCGTCGTACACTCGAATACGTGGTCCGTGTAACCGACGCGCAAGCGGCGTTCGGCATAACCATCTTGTCCGAAAAAGGCGGAAGGACGAGGAGGGATATTCTGCTGGGGCTGAGGGAGGAGGGAGGAGAGAGGCGGCGATGAGTTATGGGAGCAAAGAACGGTTTCGGCGGTATGGCGGTACGGCGGTAGGTGGGGCGTGGTGAGCGACACGCTCGCGCGTCTTGCATCCGCCCTCGCCGACCGCTATGCCATTGAGCGCGAACTCGGTGCCGGCGGCATGGCGACCGTTTACCTCGCAAAGGACCTGAAGCACGACCGCGATGTCGCGGTCAAAGTGCTGCGTCCCGAGTTGGCGGCGGCACTCGGCCCGGAGCGGTTCCTGCGGGAAATCAAGATCGCCGCCCAGTTGCAACACCCCCATATTCTCCCGCTCCACGACTCCGGTGAAGTCGACGGTTTCCTCTTTTACGTGATGCCCTATGTGAAGGGGGAATCGCTGCGCGAGCGTCTCACGCAACACGGAGAGTTGCCCATCGCCGAGGCTGTGAAGGTGATGCGCGAGGTGGTGGATGCGTTGGCGTACGCGCACGAGCAGGGCGTGGTGCACCGGGACATCAAGCCCGACAACATCATGTTGAGCGGCCGTCATGCGCTCGTCGTGGATTTCGGCGTCGCGAAGGCGGTGAGCGAAGCCACCGGGCGACAGGCCCTCACCACGGCAGGCGTGGCGCTCGGCACTCCCGCGTACATGGCGCCGGAGCAGGCGACGGCCGATCCCACGATGGACCATCGGGCCGACATTTACGCCGTCGGCGCCGTGGGGTACGAGCTGCTCGCCGGCCGGCCGCCGTTCACGGGCAACACCCCGCAGATGATCCTCGCGGCGCACGTGACCCAAGCGGTCGAGCCCGTCACAAAACACCGCGACAGCGTGCCGCCGGCGCTGAACGATCTGATCCTCCGGTGCTTGCAGAAGAAGCCCGCCGACCGCTGGCAGTCGGCGGACGAGATGTTGCCCGAGTTGGAGGCGTTGGCGACGACAAGTGGCGGTATCACGCCGACCGCGACGAGGCCGTTGGCGGGGGTGCAGCCGGCGCGTGTCAACAACAAGGTCGTGGGTATCGCCGCGGCTGCCGTCGTTCTCGTTGCGGCCGGGATGTGGTTCACGGGTCGCGGGTCGTCACCCGCGGCGGTACCACCGGTCGCCGCCGAGGATTCGGTGCCGTCGATCGCGGTCCTTGCGTTTGCGGACCGCAGTCCCCAAGGGGACAACGAGTATTTCGCCGACGGCATGTCGGAGGCCATCATGGCGGGCCTGGCGCAGGTGGGGATGCGCGTGGCGGCACGGACGTCCTCCTTCTCCTTCAAGGGGCTGGACGCCAGCGTTCAGACGATCGGCGAGCAGTTGGATGTGACGTATGTGTTGGAGGGAAGCGTTCAAAAGGCGGGCGATCGTATCCGCGTGCAGGCCA
This sequence comes from Gemmatimonadota bacterium, assembly GCA_027294815.1. GTDB lineage: Bacteria > Gemmatimonadota > Gemmatimonadetes > Gemmatimonadales > GWC2-71-9 > B3T1B10. The sequence goes on from JAPULP010000119.1 coordinate 4,262, forward strand.
GTCTCATAAGCGCGAGCGACGGTTTCCCGGTGTGGACGCAGACCTATAACAACGATCTCGACGACATTTTCGCGGTGCAGGACCAAGTCGTCAGTGCGATTGTCGAAGAGTTGCAGGTAGAACTTGGCGCCGCGGTGGCTGCCTCGGTGGTGGATGTCCTCACGGATAGCCCCGAGGCCTACCAGTCGTATATGCTCGGCAGATTCAATCTGGAAAAAAGAACCGCTGAAGCAATGGTGACGGCGATATCGCATTTCGAGGACGCTGTCCGAGCCGATTCGAATTTCGCACTGGCATGGAGCGGATTGGCCACTGCGCAGAATCTGACGACCCCGGCAAATTATCCCGTCGAAGGGGTGTCATGGGAGGGCGCGGTCGAGAGGGCGGAACGGGCCGCACGGCGCGCCATTGCCACCGACAGCGCGCTTGCAGAAGCCCATGCGTCACTGGGGTATATACTCGACAACAAGTGGGATTGGGCGGGAGCCGAGGTGGAGTACGAACGCGCGCTCGCCTTGAACCCCGACTACCCTACGGCCCGTCTTTGGTACGCCATACACTTGGTCCAACTCGGCCGCACGGACGAGGCGCTAGTGGAGATACGACGTGCGGAGGCCCTCGATCCGTTATCGCTCATTATTGGGGCATGGGTTGCCAACATCCTGGAAACTGGAGGAAATGTCGACGGGGCTGAACGTCGCGTGGAGGAGTTGGCGGCCCAGTATCCCAACTCGTTTCGTGCACAGATCCAAGCCACAGAATTCTATCTGAGAACGCGACAGTTCCCGCAGGCATCCGTTCACATGCGGCGGTTGGCCGAGATTACGGGGGATGACTCCTGGGCACAACGGGCAGAGGGAATTGCCAACGCCGAGTCGCGCGACGAAACGCTGAGGCAGTGGGCAGATTCGACGGAGGACATCCACGTACACATCGCGTTGGGAGACACCGAGGGCGCCTTACGGGCGCTCGAGGAACGAACACAAGGTGAGTGGCTCTATGCCAGGCTCGCACCGTACCTTTCTGGCGCCCGTCTTGAGGCGATTCTGCGCGAGAGGGGATTGAGGGACTGATGGTGAGAAGTGAAACGTGAGACGTGAGAAGTGAGACGTGAGACGGCCCTTCCCACCCCGTTCGGATGCTTCTGACTGGCCTGACGCGTTGGAAGAAACGAACGACCGCGCTGAGCGATATGCGGATAGTGCTGACTTTTCGGTGAGGATCAGGAGTTTGGAGTAAGAGATTGGTGGGTGGGGAGAACCTTTATGCTGGGTTGGGTGGGGTTTCCGTGGTTTCCGTGGATTCCGTGGCTATGTTGTTGTCGGACGTGGGACCCGCGATTGTCGCGG
>JAPULP010000012.1 GCA_027294815.1 Gemmatimonadota bacterium
CTCGTTGTGAAGACCGCCGTTGACGTCCGAGACCGCAACGACCTTGGCACCCTGCTCATGAAGGAACGAGGCAAGGTGGGCTCCGACGTTACCGAACCCCTGGATGACGACGCGTCCGCCCTTGATCGGGATGCCGGCGTCCCGGCCGTAACTTTGCATGATGATCATGACACCACGGCCGGTAGCTTCTTCGCGGCCCAACGAACCGCCCAGGGCAATCGGTTTGCCGGTAACTGCGGCTGGTGTGTACCCGTACTTCGCCGAGTATTCGTCCAGCATCCACGCCATCACTTGCGGGTTGGTATTCATGTCCGGGGCGGGAATATCGCGATATGGACCGAGAAAAATTGCAATGCGGCGAGTAAACTGTCTCGTGATGGCTTCTAGCTCGCGTTGCGAGAGGTCGCGCGCCTTGACTTGAACGCCGCCTTTCGCTCCTCCGAACGGGATGTCGAGCAGCGCCGTCTTCCAAGTCATGGTAGTTGCCAACCCCAACACTTCCTCTTCGTCGGCTTCCGGGTGGTAGCGCACCCCGCCCTTGCATGGTCCGCGGGCTCCGTTGTGTTGAACGCGGTAGCCGCGGTAGACTTCGAGCCGTCCATCGTCCATGCGCACCGGAACTTCGACGGAAACGGTTCGAAACGGCGATTTCAACAGCACCTGCATTGACGGCTCGAGACCGATGAGGTTGGCGGCTATTTCGAACTGATTCTCGACGATCAGGTTCGTGCTGACCCGCTCGCGATCGTTTTCTGACGAAGACATCAACTGTTTCCTGGTCAATGAATGGAAAAGGCCAAGCAGCAAGTTGTAGGGATCATCTACTCGAGCTGCAAGGTAGATACTTGGAAGATCAACTCACGACCCGCAATGCTCGCCACGGGATGTTGGGCCATGACAATGGCCTGAGCTGCGTCGATCTCGAGCGCCAGCGGAACGCCGTTGTCCTCCAGGCCACCGACTACATCCGCGTCAGGGGTGCTGCCAACGGAACACCACGCCATGAATACCGCTCCTTTACGCTCTTCGTTGACGCGATCGACGGCCGACTTCCAGCGCGGCTGGCCGACGGGAGGGCGTTCGGCGAACACCAAGGGAATACGTTCCGGATCGATGTGGTCCAGCTGCTCGCACGAAATACCGAACCGCTCGGCAAGGGTACGGGAGATCCCGTCGTCAGGTGGCGCCACAACTTGCCCGAACTCCCAGCCTCGATCGTGCGCAAGGCTAACGAACGCGTGTACGAGTTCTGTGGTGGTCGGAGGGCGTCCCGGGCCGGTCGCAGCAAGCACCACCGTCCCGTGCTCTGTAAACCATCGCTCTGCTCGAGTCAGGTCGCGGGGACGCCGTGGTGCAAAGTCCCCGAGCCGTTGTGTGACCAGGACCTCGTGCTCGATCTCGGTGCGCTGTTCGTCATGCGTGGCCGAATGAAGGGCTGCCTCGAACGCGACCGTGGCTGCGTATAGCTCTCCAGCCGCACGAAGAATGCGGCCCCTGAGCGTCAGCGTTTCGGTGTGAGGCTCCAAGGCGAATGCGCGGTCGAGGGCGAGCAGCGCCCTATTGCCGTCGCCAAGTCGGTATGCCGCATACCCGAGTTCGTGCCACGTGAGGGCGAGGTCGGGATCCCGAACCACCGCTGCTTCCAATGCCTCTAGGGCTTCCTGAAACCGCTCTTGCTCGATGAGCGCGGCGCCCCGGAGGGCGATGGGAAACGCATCCGTCGCAAAGGTCCGCTCGGCTTCGGTAGCCAGAGCCAAGGCCTCCTCGATATGCCCCGATCGACGCAGCAGGTCGAAGCATTCCGTCCAACCGGCCCGCAAGCCGGGTTGTCGTTTCATGACACTCCGGTAAACGTCCTCGGCTTCCTGCAAGCGGCCCTCGCGCCGCAACCACCGCGCCTTCGCCAACGCCCGTTCGGAGGCGTCATTCGGGAAAATTTCAAACGACGAGGTCGTACGCATGGTGCCGAATATACCTTTGAAGCACGCCGTGACTAGATGGACCCTTCACCCAACCGTGATACCCTGGTCATATTACTCTCATGAGCATCGACCACTTCATTCGCGAACGCGAAAAGACTGTCCTGGATGAACTCAGCGAGTTCCTGCGTATTCCCAGTATTTCGACTTTGTCGGAGCACAACGACGACTGCCGGCGGGCGGCACAGTGGATTGCCGATCACCTGGCGGGCTTGGGATGCCATACTGACCTCCTCGCGAGCGAAACGCATCCGGTGGTGTGGGCCGAAGGCCCGCCGGCTCCGGGAAAGCCGACCGTCCTGGTCTACGGGCATTACGACGTCCAGCCACCTGATCCGCTGAGCCTCTGGGACACTCCTCCGTTTGAACCGACCATCCGCGACGGCAACATCTATGCCCGGGGTGCTACGGATGACAAGGGACAGGTGTTCTCGATCGTGAAGGCGTTCGAGGCCGTCGTGCGAGACGGTGACCCGCCGGTCAACGTCCGCTTTCTCATCGAAGGACAAGAGGAATCGGGCGGTGAAGTTTTGACCGATCTGCTGCAGCGGGAGCCTGAACGTGTAGCAGCGGACGCCGTTCTCGTTGCCGACATGCCGTACTACGCCCAAGGCTGGCCCGCGATCTACACGGCGCTTCGCGGCATCTGTTATTGCGAGATCACGGTGCAAACATTGGATGGCGACTTGCACTCCGGGCTGTATGGCGGCGTTGCCCCGAAC